>CAWICL010000041.1:0-36019 GCA_963834545.1 uncultured Acidimicrobiaceae bacterium
GCTCGTCGCTCGTATCGAGCGACCTACGCCGTCCTCGCGCTCGCAGTTGGCGGCTTTGCACTCTTACAGTCCCTCGTCATTCCGGTGTCCCCCACCATCCAAGCGGGCCTGCACACCAGTCAGAACACGGTGACGTGGGTCTTGACGGCGTATTTGCTCTCGGCCGCCATCTTCACGCCCATCATGGGGCGCCTCGGCGACATGTACGGCAAGGAACGACTCCTCGTGATGACGTTGGTGGCCGCTCATGCTCGGCTCGCTCTTGGCCGCGGTCGCCAGTTCCATTGGCGTCATGATCGTGGCGCGCGCGATTCAAGGCATCGGCGGCGGCGTGCTCCCACTCTCCTTCGGACTCATTCGAGACGAGTTCCCCAAGGAGAAGGTGCTCGGCGCGATCGGGTCATCGCCGCGCTCGCCGCTGCGGGAAGTGGTGTTGGCATTGTTCTCGCGGGACCCATCGTGGATGCGTTGGACTACCACTGGTTGTTCTGGATTCCCATGATCGTTATGGCGATTGGAACAATTTGTGCACACGTCATCATTCCCGAATCGCAGTTTCGCTCCCCCGGCGCGCTGAGCTGGTCAGGGGTCATCTTGTTGTCAGGCTGGCTCGTTGCACTGATGCTCGCCGTGAGTGAAGCGCCCGCGTGGGGTTGGGGGTCACTTCGGGTTATTGTGCTGGTCGTCGCTGCACTCATCGTTGCGGTTGCCTGGATAGTGGTCGAATCGCGCTCGTCACACCCCTTGATTGATATGCACATGATGCGCATTCCTGCGGTGTGGACAACCAACCTCGTCGCGTTGCTCTTAGGCGTTGGCATGTACGCCGTCTTTGCCTTCCTGCCAGAGTTCTTACAGACTTCACCGTCGGCGGGCTACGGTTTCGGTCTCAGCATCACGAAGTCGGGATTAGTCCTCCTACCAGCGAGTGTCTTCATGTTCGTCTTTGGCATGATGTCGGGTCGACTCTCCAAACGCTTTGGAAGCAAGGCCGTTCTCATCAGTGGACTCGTGGTCGGCATTGGCAACTTTGCCATCCTCACCTTCGCGCACACGGCCCAATGGGAGATCCTCGTCGCCATGGTGATCGAGGGAGTCGGCTTCGGGCTCGCGTTTTCATCGATGTCCGCCCTCGTTGTCGTTGCCGTGCCGCCTGATCAAACCGGCGTCGCCAGCGGCATGAACGCCAATATTCGTACCATCGGCGGTTCTCTGGGCGCGGCCGTGATGAGTAGCATCGTTACCTCTGGTTCTCGAGCGGGCACGGTGCCGCGAGAATCGGGCTACACCCACGGTTTTCTCCTTCTCACCATCGCCGCGATTGCCGCCACGTTCGCCGCGTTCTTCGTGCCGGGCCGCGTGCGCCCACCAAGCGAAACCACCGAGGCAACCTTCGCGCACGCCGAATTGGGCATGATCGCGGCGGGTACCCTCGCCGGCGACCAATCTGAGTAGCAACGCACTCGTCTTGGAGCAGTGAACCTTCGCGAATGGTAATAGAGTCTCACCAACGCGAAAGGATTCCTATGAAATCGAGCGAAACCTGGCAGTACATTCACGCCGAGCGAGGCCACTTGGCCGAGACCCTCTCCACACTCACTCCCGATCAGTGGTCAAGTCCATCGTGGTGTGAAGCGTGGAACGTACGACAAGTCGCCGGTCACGTTCTCGCCGCCGCGGAACAGACGATCCCAAATTTCTACAAAACGTTCATGGCCGCTGGGTTCAAATTCAATGTCTTCGCCGACAACGACGCGAAGCGACTCGGTGCGCTCGACACTACTGAACTGATTAATCGCCTGCGAGCACGCACGACCACCACCAATCATCCTCCCGCGCCAATTGTCACCATGTTGGGCGAGATCGTCGTCCACGGTGACGACATTCGACGACCGCTAGGACTCACCCACCGTGTGCCAGAAGCTGCGCTCATCGCCGTCGCAAATAATTTCAAGAGGTCCAACTTGCTGCTTGGCTCCAAGCGGCGTATCGAGGGCGTCGAGTTGCGTGCCACTGACTCTGATTGGTCCCACGGTGTCGGTCCGCTGGTTGCTGGTCCCTGCAATCGCTCGTCATGGCCATGACTGGTCGCAAAGGTGCGCACGTCGATCTTTCGGGCGATGGAGTTGAAGTATTGGCCAGGTGCGCACGTTGATTTGAGCGGCGAAGGACTCACCGCTCTCGCCTAGCTCAGTTCTTGGACGGTCGCCGCGAGCGCTCGGACGAACGAAGCTGCAAGATTAGTGACGTTCAATTAAGCCCGGATTCCGTACAATTCGAAGCCCGTCGAAGCGTTGCGATGTCAGCCCGTGACTCGCCGCAGCACACGATAATTCTCGATGCACGCTGATTGGCGTCCAAACTTTCTGTTTGAGACGATCAAACTGGCCAATTGCCATGTGTTTGGCCGAAGTCAACGACGTTGGATTGGAATCGTGCGACCTCGCGGTGTCTCGTGATACATCCCCTCACTAGGTTCGTGGCGATGTTGAATCTTCGACAAGACCTCAACGAGCAACAACGCGAAGCGGCTTGTTTTGGCGACTCCGCCTTGAGAATCATCGCGGGGCCGGGTACTGGCAAGACAACGACATTGACCGCACGCGTCGAATATTTGCTCGGTCAAGGTGTCATGCCAGAGCGAATCTTGCTTCTTACGTTCACTCGCCGATCAGCGCGTGAAATCATTGGCCGAGTACGTGCGTTGCGGAGCTCCGCCCAGGTCCAACGGGTGTGCGGCGGCACTTTCCATTCCGTGGCTCATCGAACGCTGCGTCGCCATCACGTGAATCTTGGTCTTGGCGAAGGCTTCGGAGTACTCGACCATGGAGACGCGGCGGACCTGCTCGACGTTGTTCGAAGCGATCTTCGCATCGTGAGCTCCGAGCGACGTCTTCCGAAGAAAAATACGTTGGCAGCCCTCTACTCGCGAACCGTCAATACCGGGATTGGGCTCCAAGATGTGATGAACGAACACACGCCTTGGTGCGCGGAACACTCCGAACAAGTTGGTCTTCTCTTTAACGCGTTCATAGCGCGAAAGAGATCGTTAGGGGTCCTTGACTTTGACGATTTACTTCTCTACTGGCGCGTCGCCGCCCAAGATGACGCAATGGGCAAGAAGCTCGCTTCCTCCTATGACCACATCCTCGTTGACGAATTTCAAGACGTCAACCAATTGCAACTCGACATCTTGCGGGCCTTGCGCCATTTCGATCCGCGGCTCACCGTGGTCGGCGACGATGCCCAAGCGATTTACGGATTTCGAGGTGCCTCGCCGCGATTCTTGCTTGACGCCGACCGGTACTTCGACAATCTCACTACGATCACCCTCGAGGTTAACTATCGATCATCCCAAAATATCCTCGACTGCGCGAACGCCGTTGCCCGCGACGCCCCCGAAGGCTTTGTTGCAGTTCTGCGCGAAGCGATCCCCGTCATTGGATCTGGTCCCCCTATCTTGGTGCACTGCTCTGACGAACGACAGCAATCCGAGGTGGTAGCGGATCGCGTCCTCGAACTGTACGAGCAAGGGATGGCGCTCCAAAAGCAAGCCGTGCTGTTTCGAGCGGTGCACCACAGCGCCGACCTCGAGATCGAGCTCGCTCGACGGCGGATTCCGTTCGTCAAATATGGAGGTCTTCGCTACTTGGAGGCCGCTCACGTGAAAGATATGTTGGCGGCCTTTCGACTCTCGGACAATCCCCGCGATGAGATGGCCTGGTTTCGACTCTTTCAACTCATGCCGGGGGTCGGACCAGCGCGGGCGCGACGATGCCTCGACGCGCTTCGAGATCGTAGCCAGACGTTGCCTGTTGACTACGGGACGGTGCGAGAGCAGTGGCCTGCAGCCGAATTGGCATTACCACCAGAGATACGCGATGCCGCCCAACGACTCGTCGACGCAATCGGTGGGGTCTTGCACGAGCCGACCGTGCTTCACGCGCAACGGATTCGAGATGCGCTGGCTCCATTGATCGTCGCGAGCTACGAAGATGCCCAGGCTCGACTCGAAGATCTCGAAGCGCTCGTACTCGCGTGTCGAGAGTCAACACGTTTGAGCGACGTGGCCGCGGAGCAGGTCCTCGAACCACCATGTTCGACGGGTGACTTCGCTGGCCCACCGTTCGTCGATGAAGATTGGTTGGTTCTTTCGACCGTGCACTCAGCAAAGGGACTCGAATTCGACGCGGTACACGTGTTGCACGCCGCCGATGGAAACTTTCCCTCCGACATGGCGCTTGGATCGCCCGAGGGTCTCGAGGAGGAACGGCGTCTCTTTTACGTTGCCTTGACGCGGGCTCGGCGAAACCTGGCCATCTACGTTCCACTGCGTTATCACCATCACCGAGGTGGTGACGACCACTCGTGGGCGCAACCATCGCGTTTCCTCAGCCCCCGCGTTCGTTCGACATTGGACGAGACCGCTCTACGCGAATCAGATGAAGTTCAATCGCCAGTGGTGCCAGTGCAAGCAATCAAGGGTGCCGACATCGTCGAGGGTCAACTCTCTAAGTTATGGTGAACGTCACCGAGCGCAGATTCTTCAAAGTTCAACCACAGCAAATTCTCAATCTTTCGTACAACGTCTCAGAAAGCCAACAGTTCATTCACATCACTCTCACAATTCTCTTTTCTACAGTGAGCATCGTTCTTTAGAAAGGAGAACTCATGAAGAGCTTTACCGCACGAACCATCACGGCACTGTCCTTGGTGGCCGCTTTAGCAGTCGGTGTTCCCGCCGTTGCGTTTGCCTCATCCAGCACATCGAGTGGCGCTACGACCAGTACGACCGTCTCGACGCCCTGGACGACGTTCCTCGCCTCGTGGAAGACCTATTACACCGGTATTGAATCCATCAACGCCACGTTCAAGGCCTCGGTACAAGCTGAGCGTGCAACGCTGCAGGCCGCCCTCAAGGCCTCGACCACTAAGGCGGAGCGACAAGCGGCGATTAGTGCCTTTGAGGCTTCGCTCTCGGCAACGATTACGGTGCGCGTAAGTGCGATTACCGCGGCGGGCGATCCACCGTCACCGCCCGCTGGTTACAACGGCACGGCGTGGGTCACTGGCTATCAGGCCGCAAACGTTGCCTTTAGGGCATCGGTGGCTTCGGCACAAAGCACCTACGCGAGCGCCATTGCGGTTGCCACCACCTCAGCTGAGATCCAGGCGGCGCAAGGTGCGTTGAAGAGCGCGGTGGGTGCCGCAATGACCACGCACGCTGCAGCGATCACGGCCCTCGGACCGCCACCTCAGAATCCAGGCCAGCCTTCCTAATTTGCTCGAACGCAACAAAGGGGTGTGTCCACTCGGGCACACCCCTTTATTGCGTGCGGTGCCCAGGTTGACTCGAACGACAGGAGCGCAGGCACCCTCACGAATGCCAGATCTTCGCCCACCTGAAAGGATCTTCCCTAACTGAGCATCATCCGAAGAGTTCCGGCAAAGGTCAAGGGTTCGTGGATTTGAAGTTCCACGACTCGGGCGCGGCGTCACCGAGAAACGACGAACTCGTAGTTCAGCGCGACGGGATTGGTCGCATTTTCGAGGTGATTCACCAAGACCACAGAGCTTTCACACTGTTCTCGCAAGTACGCTTCGTAACCTTCATGTTGTTCCCTCGAAAGGAGAACTTATGAAACACCTCACCGCACGAACAGCCACCGTCATCTCGCTCATTGGCCTGCTTAGCGTCGGCGTCCCCACAGTGGCTTACGCCTCAAGCACCACCAGCACGGTGGCAAGTCACACGAGTACAACAGTCGTCACACCTTGGACCACGTGGCGTGCGACCTGGGTTAGTTACGCCAAAGGCATCAAGTCAATCAACGAGACGTTTCACACTTCTATCGGCGCGGCGCGCGCACAGTATCGCAGCTCACTGGCGAGCGCAACCACGAAGTCCGAGCGACAAGCTGACCTGGCTACTCTCGAAGCTTCCATCGTCCTCGCGATCAATACTCGAGTGAGCGCCATCAACGCTGCCGGCAGTCCCCCGTCGCCTCCTGCGGGCTACAACGGAACCGCGTGGGTAATGGCCTTCCAAGCAGCGAACGAAACGTATCGCCAGAGCGTGGCGAGTGCTCAGGCAACGTACGCGACCGCGATCAATTCGGCAACGACCGCCCTTGAGCGCTCCGCTGCTCGAGGCGCGCTCGAGACTTCAGTTGGTACCGCACTTACGGTACGGGCGAACACCCTCGAGACCCTTGGGGCGCCTCCAGTGCATCCCGGCCAGCTGTCGTAGTAATCATTGGTTTTCAGAGGGCGAGTCCAACGTGGCTCGCCCTCTGAATCCTGAACGAGCGAAAGATCTCCTGGCGCATCTCTAACGTGCGCCAATCGGCATTTGATTCGAAGTTTAAGAAAAACGACACTGCGAGATGCGCCCTGACAGCACACCTCGCAGCATCGAAGCGGTCCTCTTCGAACCAATGATCGTCAGCAAATCAAAACTTCTTGATCGGAATCCGACGTTCACCTTCCGTTACGACTTCACCAGGCATCGCGACCCGGACTTCACGTACAACATCCTGGTAGGTCGCCGAGATGGTCGACTCGTTGACACCCTTAGGTATCAAAACGCTTCTGGCAATCAGCCCGTAACGGAATCTTGTGCGATGAGCCTGGCGCGACTCTCTCTCGTGGAACTCGCGTTCACGCGCGGTCATCGCGTTCTGACCATCTGCGATCTTTGGTGTCCTGTCCTCATTCACACCGGCAGAGGCTGATCCGGTGCGCTCTTCCGATGCGTCCGTACCTTGACACGCGTCGACGACGTTTGACCGGTGCCACGGCACCTCGCCGAAATCGTCAACGAAGCACGGCCTCGCGCGTGTAACTCGCGCGTCAAGAAAAGGAACATCAACGCTCTCACGCTGCGTGCTCCAAACCATGGCGACACCTCAATTCTCGTGCGCCGGTGGTTTCGCGCCAACCAAGCGCTCCTAGGACTGAGAGTAGATTCGCGTTACCAGATTCGAAAGGGTCGAAAGTCCAATCGTGGATCAAGCACCGAAGCGTCGTTCTCGACGGGTGAAATCACGCAACGCCCGCAAAAGGTCAACCTTTCGAAAAGCCGGCCAGTATGGATCGACAAAGGCAAATTCGGCAAAGGCAGACTGCCAGAGCAAGAAGCCGGAGAGTCGGGACTCGCCGCTCGTTCGAATCACGAGGTCGGTATCGGGAAGGTCGGCGGCGTAGAGATTTCCTGCAAGCCCCTTCGCGTCAATGGATTCCGCGAGGTGCTCGGGTGCGACACCTTCGGCGAGCAAATCGTTCACCAGCGAACGGCATGCGTCGACGACCTCTTGACGACCCCCGTAACAGAGCGCGATATTCACGCTCATCCGCGCGCTACGAACTCGAGACGTTTCATCGACCGCTTGTTTTGCGGCGAGCACGAGTTGGGGTGGCAAGAGATCCAAACTGCCGCTCACCGTCAAATTGAAGCTGAGGCGCTGCGCCAACTGTGGCAATCGCTGAAAGAGCTCCACCAGGACTTCGAAGTAGGGGTCGAGCTCTGCAGCGGGCCGTTGCAGATTTTCCGTTGACAGGACCCACGCGGTAACTGCCTTGATGTCGAGTTCCGCGCACCACTCGAGCAACTCTTCAAGTTTCTCCATTCCGGCTTGGTAACTCGCTCGATATTCCCCGTCCGTCGCTTCGCGGGCAAATCGACGATGGCCGTCAAGAATGACACCTATGTGCTGAGGAAGCCGCTGACGTGGGAGTCCACGCGCAAGGCGGTGCTCGTAGTACCGGTACAGGGTGCGTCGTAGAGCCATATTCCTCTCCACCGAAAAGTGCGATTCGTCTGCTCGAATCCTAGTTCCCCGGTCTTTGGAAGCGGAGTTACAGGTCGGGTAGAGCGAAATCCAAACTAGGGATGTCTGTGCCACCATCGATCTCAAGCACTTTGCCCGTGAGAAAGGCACCCGCGCGAGATGCGAGGTAAAGCACGCCCGCGGCGATCTCGTCGGGATCGGCGATCCGGTGAAGTGGGGTGAGTCCTTCCATCATTGACTTGAGTTCTGGCGTTGAGGTTACGATTTCCAGGGCAGACGTTGCCGTGGAACCAGCCGCGATCGCGTTCACGCGAATTCGTGGCGCGAGGTCCTTGGAGATCAGCCGGGTGTAGTGAGAAAGGGCCGCTTTGGTTGCTCCATAGGCCGAATAACCACGCCCGGCGACGCGGCCCATCACCGAGGAGATGTTCACGATGGCACCTCCATCGTGTTCGAGCATTAGCGGTACCGCTTCAAGATTGAGTGTGTGCGCCGTCGTGACATTGAAATGAAACGCTTCCTCGAGGTACTCGGGACTCGTGTCGAGGAACGGAAGCGGGATGGTGCCGCCGACGTTATTCACGACGATGTCCACTCGTCCAAACTCATCACGCGCGGCGGTGACGAGCGAGCGAACGACATCAAGGTCGGCCAAATCACCAGCGATTGTTATGGCTCGTTGCCCCGTTGCGGCAACCTTCTTGGCAATGGCGTCAAGGTCAGATTGCGTGCGTGCGGCAACGACAACGTTGGCACCACACTCGGCCAACGCTTGTGCGCTTGCGGCACCGATACCGCGTCCAGCCCCAGTGATGAGCGCCACCTTGCCGTCGAGTCGAAAGAGATCAAGAATCATTGTCACCTCGTTTTGTGTCTCGGACGAGGTTACTTGCTCCGACGCACAACGCAATGCGACAGCAGTTTCACGCTCTCCACTGGGGCGATCGAAGATGGACCGCCTCGGTGAGAGCGAGTCGAACCCCATCGACGTTCGTGTCAGCACCGTACACGGGTGTGCCGGGCTCTTGGCGCCACGAATCATCAATAGATCCCGCGTCGACGGGGTCAAATCCGAGTTGATTCACGAGATCCATGACTATCGCCTTCGCGCGGGGGTCGTCACCAGCGACGGGCAGAGCAATTCTTTGCGGATCTCCTTCGGGCTTTCCGTATCCGAGCAGATGAAGCGCTTGAATCCCGTTGAACGCTTTAACTACGGGATAGCCGATTTGTTCGGATACCCATCGACTCTCAGTCATTCCGTCTTCAATTTCTTGTATGCAGCCGTCACGCTGCTGGGGATAGTAATTACAGGTGTCCACCACGACGACATCTTTCGACGCTCCATCCAAGAAGCCGACGGGCAATTTGGGAACATCCTTTTCGGGAATCGTCACAATGACGACGTCCGCGTCGAGCGCCACGTCAACGACGTTTACCGCAGTGGCTCCACTTTCACGAGCTAGTTCGAGCAGGGTCTCAGGACCTCGCGAATTGGCCACTCGCACGCGGTGACCGAGTGCACTTAGACGCTTGGTCAAAGTTCCACCAATATTGCCTGCGCCGATGATGCCAATGTTCATATTGTCCCGCCTTGGAATTAAGTCCTACGCCGTAGTGAAACTTAGCCCTATGGAGCCAGGTCGAGAGCGGGGACACCAGCGGCTCCAAATCTTGGCACTCTCCTATGACATACCGCGTAAAGGCAACGGATTCCGGGGTGCCTTGTCTCATGGAACGACAATTGATCGCATGAAACGAGTCGACGCTGTCCCCGCTAAATCCCGAGCGTCTGCAAACATCACCTCACCGAACATCGATTGACGAGTCGCATCGCGTCGGCGACGAAGCGACCACCTCCATTGTCTTGATTCCGTGCGCGCACTCAAGGAACCACCGAACTGAGACATTCGAAACGGGCAGCACGGCGGCATCAAGGTTTTAAACAAGTGTTCACTTACTTTACAAAGTGAGCTGGCTTACGTTACGAAATGGATCCTGAGTCCTGAGTTTTGGTTGCGGGTGTCACGAAGTGGTCACGCTCGATGAGAGTCGAATTGAGTCATCGATCAGCGAATTCATCGGGGAATTCGTTCAAACGTGGACTACATTTATGCTTCATGTTCGAAAATTCAAAATCAACGGATTTTTCGTGAGCGAGTGGCGACGGCCGGCGACTCGAGACGACGAGCTTCGATGAGCCTGATGAATCCGGACGATCAACGCGACCTGGTCGAGCACTCTTTTCAACGACGGCGAACGATGGCATGCGAATGAATCAGCGTTTGTCTCGGCTCAACCAACGTCGAAGTGCCTTCATTGCAATCCTTTGTCTCACCATGACAGTTGGTACCACTGCGGTGAGCGGAATCGCGGGAGCTTCTCCATCGGCACACGACTCAGTTTCGTTGTGCGACGTCTCAACCGTGGAAGATCCAATCATCAGCATTCCGAGTCTGCTCCCCGAACAACAAGTATGTGGAATTGAAGCACTCGAAAACGACGCGTACGATCTGTACGCCTATAGCCACGGCATGCAACCCGGCGATCCCCGACTTTCATCGGCGAACGGTAACGACATCGCGGGAATTCAAGAGGACGTCGCGGGCATCGTCTGGGCTCTCCTCCAACAGATCATCCAGGCGCACTCCACTGACACTTCGCTGACCACCGATCAACAAGGTGCCTACGACTGGTTTCAGGGTGTTGTAACAGGATTTCGCGAGCTCGCCGCAAATGACGCCGAAGCCGAATACACGAAATGGAACAGCAGCCCCTGCACGTACCTCCCGCCAAATACTTCATTGTTCAAGTTTCGGGGCGCCAATGATCCAGCGTGCAGTGGAACGCTGAGCACTTTATTTGCGGGCCCGTCACCTCCATCTTTTGAGGAGTTCGTAGAGATGGGTCAATACGACGCTGATCAGACTCTGCATCTTGATGACTCACTTGGTGGAACGGCGAGCGAGGAGTTAGCGCTTAAGAACATTGACGACGCTCAATCGACCTGGAGCGCCTTACTACTCGGGGGTGTCGGCGAGGGCCTCAACTTCACCGGCGAATTCAACGCGCTTCTTTCAAACTATTTAGGCCTCGTCCAACCATTTAGGCGCTTGACAGTCATCAGACAGGCCCGAACAAATTTTCAAAGTATGAACACCGAAGAGCAAGACCTCCAGGATCTCTCCGCAGAGGATGTAGCCAAGGCCGCTGGTGAGGAGGTTTCCTCAGATATCGAAGAGGGAGCCGAGACCGCGAGTACCGAAGCCGCCGATGCCGGCTTTGATACCGTAACTCTCGTTGATGCAGGCACAGGTGCGTTGTCTGGTCCGTTTATTATTGTCGGCATCGCCGTCGCGGTCCTCGTGCAGGCATCGCTGCAAATTGCTCAGGAGATTAAATTACCTGATCAACTTCAGAACAACATCAATGCCGCTGACGTGCCCTTGGAAACTTTGCTGAATTCGAATTCTGGCGCTGGTTACGGAACTCTCCTCACCGATTTTGAAGACCAACTTGCGTTGCCTGGACCCACTATCGGCACGCCCGGTCACGTCGTTGGCACGGCGCCGAATGATGGCAGTGAATTTGAGGTGAGTCTCGCCGACTCGAACCAAAACATTGTCTACACGGACTTTCAACAGACCGTCAAGATTGCGACGTGGCCCCTTGGGATTGACCAAGGAGAATACGGCGCTCCACAGGTAAATTTGGCGTACTACGACGGCCAGTCGTATCAACAGGTGAACCCAGACGAGCAAGCTGCGGGGCTGTCGGGCTACGTCCCTTCAGGTGAGATTCACTACTTCGACTGGGAAGGTAATCCGCGAGTTGCCTTAATTGATGGGACACAGTTCATCGACGTCTCAGGGCCGGGTACCGCTGACCTTGGAGGCAATGATCTTGGCGACATGTGTGATCCCGGCAGCGGTACTGATTGTCAATTGACAAGCTTCCTCGACGCACTTGGAACAGGTCAAAAGATTGATGAAAGCTTCACCACCGACGTATTGACTAATGGTGGTTTGACTGAAGTAAAGACGACGCACGCTTCAGATGGTCACGTCAATGTTCAACCAAGTGACATCCGCTACCGAATCAGTTTGAAACCAGATACCGGAACCCCAGCAATAGTGAATATCTACAATCAATTCGGCGACCTCGCGAATCAAAATAATCCCATTACGACGCCAGGGGGAGGCGGTCTCTTCGCCGGTGACACCGTCACCTTCAACGATCCAGAAACCAGCCAGCTCGGCTTCTCGACGACCTATAAGTGGGAAATTGAAACGCGCTGTCCCTATGACCCCACCCATCCGATACACATGGTTCGAGGATTGCCGGTTTGTTACGGATCGAGCGACTACGACTCGTTGACGCTTCCGTCGGACGAAACCGACCTCACCACCTGCGACGACCTCGGCAATTGCACCGAGGATCCAGCATTTCACGGCGATCCCGTTGACGTGGTGACGAGCCAGGCCACAACATTCTCCTGGCCGACGTCCGGCACTTATCACGTGCGTTTGATTACCACCGACGAGTACAACCACGTCAATCAAGTCGATCAGGACGTGGGCGTACTCGGAGTCTCGCCGAGTCTGACACTGACGTCAACGGCGGGCTCGGATGGGGTAAACGTATTTGGGCCAGTTCAAAATGGACAATCGATGTCAATTACCGGCTGTATCGTCAGCGTGTCGAGCGCGTACGACAATCCACAAATCTCGGTCGATTGGGGAGACGGAACTTCGGTGGATGCCGCATCGGGTCAAGACGATTCGTCACCCAATATAAGTTTTGTGCAAGATCCCAGCAACTGCAACGGGGCCGGTTGGTCATTCACCGCGACTCATACGTATCAATTGACGTCAAGCACGTACCAAGAACGAGAGACCCTTAACGTCACCGCAAGTGACGGAGAGGGTGAAACGACGTCAATCGCTCGCGGCGTTGTCATACAGTTCAACGCGCAACCGGCATTTACCTCTTCAGGCAGCGCAACGTTCATCGCGGGAACGAGCGGAAACTTCACCGTGACTGCGCCAGGGAATCCGACTCCGACGATAAGCATTGCTTCGGGAACTCTGCCGAGCGGTCTGGGATTCGACGACAACCATAACGGGACCGCCATAATTACCGGCGATCCCTCAATAACTGAGGGTGGCTCGTACCCTCTCACGTTACGGGCATCAAACGGCTCTGGGCCCAATGAGGGAACGGTCACACAGTCATTCATTTTCAATGTTGATACGTCGCCCGAAATCACGTCGTCCTCAGTACAAAGAATTGCGATCAATGCTGCGGCTGACATCAATATCGTTGCCGTGGGCTCCCCTGCACCATCTGTGAGCATTTCTGGAGACAGCATTCCAGGACTGACCATAAGCGACGTTCCTCTTGGAACGAGTACCGGCACTTCAACTGCGGTTATTCAAGGAACGCCCACTGTCGCGGGTGTCTATCACCTTGTCGTTACTGCAACAAATCCCGCGGGCACCACCAAAGAGTCAGTGACGCTCACGGTCGGATCGCTCCCAGCCTTTTCGTCTTCGACAACAGCGGGTTTCGTGACGAATTCCGAAGGCAGTTTCACCGTTGTTACTACGGGTACACCACCCGCCAGTTTGTCAATCAGCGGATCGCTCCCAAATGGGTTGTCATTTCACGACAACGGAAATGGAACCGCTGAAATCTACGGAACGCCTACGGGACAAACGTCTGACGACGTCATGATCACCGCGACCAACAGCGCGGGCTCCACCTCGCAAAATCTCACGGTAGTCGCATCAGCTACCGGCGGTCCAACGGTCACGGTTTCTGGGACCAACGTAACCGAACAAGTGCTTGATCCCGTTTCAGGTTTAGATCAATACACCAGTTCCTTCATTGCGGGTCAAGCAGGGCCGTCGGTGACAATCACGTCGAGCGCTACTAGTGCTCCTCTTAGTGAAACGGGAACCTTGCCCACTGGTGTTACGTTTACCGACAACGGAAATGGGACCGCCACGGTAACTGGCACTCCCGCGATGGATGCAGGTGGCTACTACTTCATTCAGGTGACGTCCACTCCGACATCGGGCCCGGTGGGACTTGGTTTCATTCAAATTGAAGTCTACGGACCCCCGGTGATAACCAGCGCTTCGACGGCAATCTTCGCTGAAGGAGCCAGCGGGACGTTTTCAATCACCGCGCAGAGCATTGCGACTCCGCGCTTCGCAATTGTGAGTGGGACGCTTCCAAATGGCTTGACGTTTGACGATCCCGGACTCGGAACGGCGACAATCTCGGGGACGCCAACAGGCCCAGCCGGGATTACGACGGTCACGATACAAAGCGAGAGTGTTGAAGACCTCAACAATCCTGTCGATACGACGCTCAGCATTGAAGTCGACGCCACTCCCTTGTTCTCAAGTAGCGCTAACGTGCAATTTGCAGAAGGTATTGCTGACTCGTTCACCTCGACGACGACAGGTGGATATCCGTCACCAACGTTGAGTGTTATTGGGACTTTGCCACCTGGCGTGAGCTTTACCGACAATGGCGACGGGACCGGAACATTCTCTGGAACTCCGACGGACGTGACCGAACTTTCCTATCCCGTCATTTTGCAGGCGAGCTCCACGGCGGGAACCACAACTCAAACGATGACCATCAACGTTGGTCCCCTACCAACTATCACCTCGTCGACTCTTGCGACGTTCATGGTGGGTAGTTCAAGCGCGACACTCGAGGTGACCACTGCGTCAACAAGTCCCGTGACGCTTTCGGTCGCGAACCTGCCAACCGGCTTTTCTTTCACCGACAACGGCAACGGCACAGGGAACATCAGCGCGACACCGAGCTCATGTTCCGGTGGAACGTATGCGGTAAATCTTTCGGCAACCAACTCGTACGGCACCGTCGGACAAGACCTCGACCTCGTCGTCGACGAGGAGCCGAATTACTTAGGCCTGTATTCAGTGAGTTGTGCATCTCCAGACCCGACAAATACCTCTCCGACGGTCACTATTGGAGACAACACCGGCGCAACGCTCTACGTGTCGGGCTACCCAGTTCCGACCCTCAGTGTCGCGGGCGCACTGCCCGACGGTATCAACTTTATTGACAACGGGAATGGTTCGGGTGATTTCTCCGGTGAAGCCACCAATGGCACCGGGGGAACCTATCCAGTGACTCTCACCATAACGAACGCTGTCGGGACCACCACCGAGGCACTCACCCTCGTGGTGGACCAACAAGCCATCAATACCTCTGATTCACAAACAACGTGGATAGCGGGGATGCCGAATAGCTTCACGATTCAAACCGCAGGCTATCCAAACGCGACGTCGGTGGATCCACAGATACCGAGCAACGTGCCGAGTTGGATGACCTGGACCGATAATGGCGATGGATCAGCAACGCTGACTGGCACGCCGCCACTCTCGCTCTTGGGGACCACCAATCCGAGTTCCTTAGTGTTCGAAATCAATTACCTCATCGGTGGTCAAGGTTTTGGCAATGGTGGTTTTGCCAGTATCGAGATTGATGTCGCGCCGCTCACGTTTACCAAAGACGCACCCCCCAACACGCTCGACGTCGACGCACCCTATTCCTACGGGTTTGCGGCTACCGACCCGAATGCGACCTTTGCTGTCGCCAGTGGTGATACCTTGCCCGACGGCCTCACTTTGTCGAGTTCAGGCACGCTCTCGGGAACACCGAGCACCGTGGGTTCGTGGCAATTTAGCGTCGTCGCGACCAACGCCAACGGATCATTTGAGAGTGAACCGATTGTCTTGACGGTGAAGAGCGCCGTGCACCAGTTGGAAATTAGTGCATTTCGACTCTATGGTCCGGCAGGCGCTGGAGACTGGTTCGTCAGCGCACAAAACACAACGTCGGCTCCGATTCAGTTATACGGTTGGCAAGTCGGGATCTTCGTTCCTGGACTCACCTCACCTCTATTCGTTTCCCTGCCCGTTGAGACACTCGCGACCGGAGCCACCGTCACAGTCGCGGGACCATACTTCTCAATGTCGCCGCTGATTTCCGTGGACGCCATCGGACCATCAAGCGTTGCGAACCCTGGCGGATTTGAAATCATTAGCCCTGACGGGACGCTCATTGACAGCGCAGGGCAGGTTGGTGCACCGTCTGGCGCCGTAGCGGGCACGGGCTTAGCAATACCGACCGGCACAGACATCACAGCTCAGAGTGCCTACGTCCGCGATTTCGCCTCGGGTGCACTGGTCGATACCAACAATAACGCCGCTGACTTCACGTACCGGAACATTCAACTCGCCCAAAGCCCCCTGATTTTTACAAGTTCCGCAACGAATACGTTCGTCGGAGACACCTACTCGCCTACGGCCACGGGTGGCTCATCGGGCAACGCCGTCACCTTCGCCATTGATCCTTCGTCAACGCCCGGCACGTGCGACATCGTCAGCTCGGTTGTCGAGTTCCTCGGCGCCGGCACGTGCATCGTTGACGCCTCGATGACTGGAGGAACGCAGTACCTCAACGTGTCCGCCTCTCAATCGATACTCGTGACCGTCGCAATGAAGATCCCTTTCGCGCCAAATGACATTTTGGCCACCGTCGAAGGAACCTCCAGTGCCGAGGTGTCGTGGACTGCCTCGGCGGGAGCGACGAGTTACAAGGTGACGACGAATGGCTTGGGAACGTGTACGTGGTCGATTGGCACCACGGCAACATGCACTGCACTGACCGCGAACACTCCCTACACGTTCTCCGTCTTCGCAACGAACTTAAGCGGCACCAGCGCCCCTGGTTTTAGTTCGCCCGTCACCACGGCACCATCAGCACCGTCGGGAGTAGTCGGCACCGCCACGGGAAGTACCACCGCCATCGTCACTTGGATTGCATCGGCGGGTGCGACTGGCTACGAAGTCAACCTCTCGGGTGGCGGCGGAACGTGCATCTGGTCGAGCGGTCTCGAGGCCTTTTGCTCGGCGCTCGCCCCAGACGTGACGTACACCTTCAACGTCCAAGCCAAGGGAACGAGCAACGTGTACGGAGATTATTCTGTCGCGAGCGCGCCGGTGACGACGTTACCGCCATCGGCGACCCCGGCGTTGGTGCCCGTCACGAAGAAGGTGACACCAAAGAAGTCAGTTACGGTGACCATTGGCTCTGGGTCACTGTCGGCAACTGTCTATGTTCCTATCGGTGCGGTTACAACGAACGCGAACGTGCTCGTTTCACCCATCAGCACCGTTACTTCCAAAGGCATTGTCTTCGCCGATGGCACCCTCGCACTTAACCTCAGCATCACGTCTTCATCTGGGAAGCCGATCACTTCTTTCGCAGTGCCGGTCGATTTGTCATTTCCAGACGCACCCGCGGATTTTGTTCCTGCATACTCACACAACGGGACCACGTGGACCGAGATTCCCGTTATTGCCGATCCACCGACATTGCCAACTGGATGGCCGGATGGCTGGTATCGAGATAGCTCGGGCACGGTCCACATCTTGACGCGCCACGCCACGTATTACGCCGAACTCACGAACAATAATGGAATCACTCAAGCTCTCCAACTGACCGTCAGCGTTTCGCGCACTTTGAATATTGTTTCGACGAGGGTCATCACACTTCACCTCAACTCCAGCTTCCCCTCGGTGGCGACGATTGAATTGAGTCGAGGATCAAGAAGGATCGCTGCGTGGCGCGAGCATGTCTCTGCGACTTCACTGCTCTACGTTCTTCAACTACCACGTTCTGGATTACAAAAGGGTTCCGCAACTCTTACGTTCATCGAGCACAGCGTGGGCGAAAGTGTAACAAAGTCGCTAACACTCAACTTCGTGTAACGCCACACCATCGCCGCCCAAGACTTGTCGAGCACTGTTGAAACAGGCAACTCCGTTCATGGAAACCATAACGGTTATGCAGGATATTGAGATGTCCGCGCCGCCCAAAAGTCCAAGAGAATTTGAGTGAGGGCCGCGGATGATCTAAAGGTCGCGCGGCATAACCACGCAGATTTCGGCTTTAGATTGCGGTGTCTTCAAGCAAAAGTGACGAAAATCCTACCAACGCAACACGCGGGTGTGAATCTGGGAATAAGCGTGATCGATGGAACCCCTAATTGCCCCAATTTCGTCGGGTCATGGCGTGAACGCTGAGTGAGTTTACGTTCAGACCGGATTCACACGTATGCATTGAGGATTCGACAGAACAATTAGTGGGCCGTACAGGACTTGAACCTGTGACCCCTTGCGTGTCATGCAAGTGCGCTACCAGACTGCGCCAACGGCCCCTAAGTTTTCCACTCTACCATCTCGAGTCGTGGCCCTTGAGAAACGAAACGTCAACGTACTTCTATCGACGTTGGGGCTGAGCGTTTCGAAGCGCCGAGGTCAAGGGACATCTGTCCCGAGTTGTTGCGAATGACTTGTTCTATGAAGACCTCAACACTCGCCCTGGCATCGCTCAATGCCTCATGTCCCCCCAACGCGACGCCGTAATGCGAACAAAGGTTGCTAAGTCCGCGCCGCGGACGAAGCTCACGATTTGGTTCGATCACAAGATCGTGTTCAACAACGTCGATAATCGAAAGCAACGAGAGGTCGAGTGAATCGTCCGTGAGTGACTTACCAAAGACTGACTCATAACTTCGTCGAAGCATCTCCAGATCAAAACGCACGACGTTCGCCCCTACGATGAAAGCACCAGCATCTTGGTACCGTCGTAGAATTTCAACCGCACGAACGAGCCCGCTCTTGACACTAAGGACCGTGTGCGTGCCACGCATCGCTTCTATTGCCTCGAGACTGAGACCATGGACTCGCTGTGCTGCGGGGGCGATAGCTCGGTCAGGTATTACGAAGAATTGCTCACTCCATTCGAATCGTCCATAACGATACGCGCAGAATCCGTACGAAATTGCTCGCTCGCTGTTAACGTCGAGTCCCGTTGTCTCGGTATCGAAGCCCAAAATCAACTCTGGTACTTGGAAGTGCTTACGCCCCACGGGTCTACTTTCCCAGTTCAGTGTGACACGGTCACGACCAAATTAATGCATTGCCAATGACCTGAGAACGTGCCCAATCATCCCATCGAAATTCGAGGTAACCAAATAGCTTTACCGCCGAAGCAAAACCCGATGAAGTTGAGACGACGTCTCTTCAGGTCGCACGACTTCGTTTCTCGCTTCCTAAACTTCTTAAACGAACGCCAAATCTCGATCCACTCACGTACCAATCTGCCCAGTCTGAGTCATCAGCCTGGCCACCTTGTAGCTCGACTTTCTTCGACGCTTCGCCGTTCTTTGCGTCAAAAGCGGCGCTTGGCGAGGTCCTCGCGATGATTGACTCGCCTGCGAAGGCCGACACAGACGATTTCTCCATCGCTCACCTGGACAACGCGCCGTGAGGGAACGTTCTGAGTTCGCACGAAATGACCACGCCCTGTACATCGCTCATCAATCGCGGCCGATCCACGAAGTCGAACTCTGCCTTCACCCCGAGATATTCGGGACCACAATGCGACTGAGTCGAAGTTGGTGTCACCTCCCCACACCCTCATTTACCCGGCGTGGTAAGCCCACGCTGCGCACCACCGATATGGCTGAAAGCGCAGTAACGGAGACCTCTGGAATCCCGGTTTGTTGCTTCCCGGTCGCCAGCGAAATTGGCGTTCCTCGCTGTGCCATCATTGCTCGGAAGTTTCACGACAAGTAGACCTTCGACGTTCTTCTTCCTCGCTCGTTACAAAGATGACACGAAACGGCCTTCATGGACTGAAATTCACATTTTCGGGCGCGTGTATTATTGATAAATGCGCATTCTTTCGCGACGCTTTCAATTTTGCGCACTCTTTGTAACGTTCACTCTGGCTGGCTCAAGTGTCGGTTCACTTGCTGACGCAAGCGCCGCAAGAACTCAAAAGGCGGTTCCCTACACAATTCGCCTTGAGGATCAGATCCTCGCGAATCTTCGCTACTTACCCGTGGCCTTCGTCACTGGAACGACCTCGACGCCTTCGACAACGTCCACGACGTCGACCACAACGACCACAGATTCTACGACGACCACGTCGAGTGTTACAACTTCATTACCTCCAACAACAACCACCACCTTAAAACCAAATCCAACGGCAATTCAATCCGGGAGATTCGTCTGGCGCTATACAGAAATTTCTCATGAGCTCAACTCCCAATGGAGTGTTGGTACCAACAACGTTGTACTGAAGGGTGCGTTAATGCGTTTTCAAGGAGTACACAATTTGGGAACTACTGGTCAGATGGATCCAACGACCTGGCATGCACTCGTGCAAGCGGCGCGCACGGATCAAGTGGATCCGACTCCGTACACGTACGTCTACGTTTCACAACAACAACCTGAGACCCTGACTCTCTATATCGACAATTACGCATTCTTCACAACTGAGGTGAACACTGGACTGAGCGTTGCACCTACGCAAAATGGGACGTTTCCGGTGTACCTTCGCTACACGGTCACCACTATGTCGGGCAAGGAACCAGATGGGAAGCCGTACCACGACAAGGGCATTCCCTGGGTGTCGTACTTCAACGGTGGAGACGCACTGCACGGCTTTATCCGCGGTGCGTACGGTTATCCCCAAAGTCTCGGTTGTGTCGAGATGACCTATGCGCACGCCGCAATCGTGTGGCCCCACACGCCGATCGGAACCCTCGTTACCGTTGCCCAGTAGGTAGCAGCCACTCGTGTTCGGTCGTATGGTGGGAGCATGAAACTTCACTCTCTCGGTCGCACCGGAATCAAAGTGAGTCCCCTCTGCCTCGGAGCCATGATGTTTGGCGAATGGGGCAACCGGGACCACGAGGATTCGATTCGTATCATCCACCGGGCGCTCGACGCCGGCATCAATTTCATTGACACGGCTGACGTGTACTCCCAGGGCGAATCTGAGATTATCGTCGGCAAGGCACTCGCGGGCGTTGACCGATCTCGGGTCGTCGTTGCGACGAAAGTCCACGCGCAAATGGGTGACGACCCCAACGCCCAAGGAAATTCTCGACGTTGGATCATGGCAGAGTGCGACAACAGTTTGCGCCGTTTGGGAACCGACTACATCGACCTCTATCAGATACATCGCCCCGACGAGAGCACCGACATCGACGAGACGCTCGGTGCACTGAGCGATCTCGTTCATGCTGGCAAGGTTCGCGCGATTGGCAGTTCCACCTTCCCCGCCGAACAGATTGTCGAAGCGCAGTGGGTCGCTGAAAAGCGTGGTCGCGAGCGTTTCCGTAGCGAACAACCTCCCTACTCACTCCTCGTGCGCGGCGTAGAACGAGACATCCTCCCTACGTGTCTCCAGTACGGTATGGGCGTCATCCCGTGGAGTCCCCTCGCGGGAGGATGGCTATCGGGACGCTTTGGTAGCGGCAAGGAGAACGTCAGCCGGCGTGCCGCTCGACTTCCCGCTCGGTACGACTTAAGCCTTCCCGGGAACCAACGAAAGCTCCAGGCCGTGACCGCGCTGGGGCCCTCGCCGATGAGGCGGGGATGAGCATTGTTCACTTGGCGTGGCATTCGTCCTCGAACATCCCGCCATTAGTGCCGCAATCATTGGTCCTCGAACAATGGATCAACTGGAATCACAACTGGCCGCACCAGACATTGTTCTCGACGCAGCTGTGTTGGACCGAATTGACGAAATCGTTCCACCAGGCACAAATCTCAATGATGTGGACGCCGGTTGGTCGCCTTCGGTATTGGAAAGAGCGAATAAGCGGCGCCGGCACCACCGCTAGTCCTCACGCTTCGGCGAGACTCTTTCGATCTCTTCGGCGAGCACGTCCACCGAAGAAACGACACGAGAGGGTTTGTACGGGTATCGATGGGCGGCGTCGGCATCTGATACGCCCGACAAGACCAGGATGGTGTGTAGGCCAGGCTTCGAGTCCCGCGACAACGTCGGTATCCATTCTGTCGCCCACCATCGCGGTGGTCTCAGAGTGAGCACTCAACTCTCGTAAAGCTGAACGAATCATCAAAGGGTTGGGCTTACCAATGAAGTAGGGCAATTTCCCTGTTGCTTTACTGATCAGAGCGGTAACAGACCCGGTAACTGGAAGAGGTCCATCGATGCTCGGACCGGTCGCGTCGGGATTAGTCGCGATGAAACGTGATCCCGAACTCACGAGCCTCACTGCCTTCGTGATGCTCTCAAAGGAGTAATTCCGAGTCTCGCCGACCACGACGTAATCCGGGTTGTTCTCGCTCAATGTGTAGCCCACCTCATGAAGCGCTGTCGTCAATCCGACTTCTCCAATGACGAAGGCGGAACCCTTAGGACGTTGAGCGGCAAGAAATCCCGCGGTCGCTAAAGCGGACGTCCACATGTGGTCCTCGGGAACGTCAAGTCCGCTGTGCTTCAGACGGGCACTAAGGTCACGGCGAGTAAACATCGAATTATTGGTGAGGACCAGAAACGGAGTCTCCGTTTGTCGCAGGACCTCAAGAAATCGATTCGCACCCTCAATCGGGTGCTCCTCGCGGACAAGCACGCCATCCATGTCGATGAGCCACGACCGTATCTCCGAAGCACCTATTGCCTTGGATTTCACTAGGGAGTGCTGTGCTAGCCATGACAAATCAATCTCACATTTCGAGTCGCTTGGAGCAAAGTCTAACCCATGGGTGTTCAAGAAAACTGAAGAAACGAAAGTGACTTTGTCATCTGCATTCTCCGAATCGAGTGGCGGGGGAAAATGAACCTCGAATATAAAGACTTGATGAGGTCGATCGCCGAGCGTCTTTAGAGCTTCTTCGTCGTCAAGACCACGAGATTTGACGACACCGTCGCCACGACATCCAGAGTGAGATGTACCGAGATTTTGCTCAAGAGAAACTTCTCAACGGCTGCGAGTCGTTGATGAGCGAGTGCAACGTCGCCACGCGGGGTAAATCTTTACGGTAAGGGCTCCAGCTTTCAAGCGACTAACCAGTCTCAGCAATGATGCCTGACTGCTCTTGGTCAACACAGAGCTCCCGGTTTCAAAGCCAAGACCGAGCGGAGCGGGGGAAAGACTCGTCGACGCTGGAGTAGTTGGCGTGGTTGGGGTGGTTGGTGTCGTTACAGGAGTTGAGCTGCTACCACCTCCCTAACTCCCACCACTTGTGCCACCGCCGCCACCGCCACCGCCGCCGCCGCCACCACCGGACGACGGTACGCTCGGCGTGACACTCGACGAAGCGCTCGAGTAACTTCCCGTTCCCACACCGTTAACGGCCGCGACACTGAAGGTGTAGCTCTGACCGTTGGTGAGACCGGTGAAGACGCACGACGTCGACGAACCCGATAGGGACGTTGAGCACGCCGCCGGTGTCGTGACCGCGGGGGTCGAGGTGACCGTGTAACCCGTGGAGCGAAGTGCTGCCACCGTTAGACGACGGAGCACTCCAGTTAACGGTGACCGACGCGTTGCCGGCCACGACCGTGCCGATCGTCGGTGTTCCAGGTGTGGTGGCGGGCGTGACGCTCGAGGAGGAGGATGAAGGAGTCCCTGAACCTTGAGCATTCTTCGCAGTGACGCTGAAGGTGTAGCTCTGACCGTTGGTGAGACCGGTGAAGACGCACGACGTCGACGAACCCGATAGGGACGTTGAGCACGCCGCCGGTGTCGTGACCGCGGGCGTCGAGGTGACCGTGTAACCCGTGAGCGAGCTGCCACCGTTGGACGACGGAGCACTCCAGTTAACGGTGACCGACGCGTTGCCGGCCACGACCGTGGCCGATCGTCGGTGCACCGGGCGTGGTCACGGGCGTGACACTCGACGAAGCGCTCGAGAGAACTTCCCGTTCCCACACCGTTGACGGCCGCGACGCTGAAGGTGTAGCTCTGACCGTTGGTGAGACCGGCGAGACGATGTCGACGAACCCGATAGGGACGTTGAGCACGCCGCCGGTGTCGTGACCGCGGGCGTCGAGGTGACCGTGTAACCCGTGAGCGAGTGTGACCGTTAGACGACGGAGCACTCCAGTTAACGGTGACCGACGCGTTGCCGGCCACGACCGTGCCGATCGTCGGTGTTCCAGGTGTGGTGGCGGGCGTGACGCTCGAGGAGGAGGATGAAGGAGTCCCTGAACCTTGAGCATTCTTCGCAGTGACGCTGAAGGTGTAGCTCTGACCGTTGGTGAGACCGGTGAAGACGCACGACGTCGACGAACCCGATAGGGACGTTGAGCACGCCGCCCGTGTCGTGACCGCGGGCGTCGAGGTGACCGTGTAACCCGTGAGCGAGCTGCCACCGTTGGACGACGGAGCACTCCAGTTAACGGTGACCAACGCGTTGCCGGCCACGACCGTGCCGATCGTCGGTGCACTGGGCGTGGTCACGGGCGTGACACTCGACGAAGCGCTCGAGTAACTCCCGTTCCCACACCGTTGACGGCCGCGACACTGAAGGTGTAGCTCTGACCGTTGGTGAGACCGGTGAAGACGCACGACGTCGACGAACCCGATAGGGACGTTGAGCACGCCGCCGGTGTCGTGACCGCGGGCGTCGAGGTGACCGTGTAACCCGTGAGCGAGCTGCCACCGTTAGACGACGGAGCACTCCAGTTAACGGTGACCAACGCGTTGCCGGCCACGACCGTGCCGATCGTCGGTGTTCCAGGTGGTGGCGGGCGTGACGCTCGAGGAGGAGGATGAAGGAGTCCCTGAACCTTGAGACATTCTTCGCAGTGACGCTGAAGGTGTAGCTCTGACCGTTGGTGAGACCGGTGAAGACGCACGACGTCGACGAACCCGATAGGGACGTTGAGCACGCCGCCGGTGTCGTGACCGCGGGCGTCGAGGTGACCGTGTAACCCGTGAGCGAGCTGCCACCGTTGGACGACGGAGCACTCCAGTTAACGGTGACCGACGCGTTGCCGGCCACGACCGTGCCGATCGTCGGTGCACTGGGCGTGGTCACGGGCGTGACACTCGACGAAGCGCTCGAGTAACTTCCCGTTCCCACACCGTTGACGGCCGCGACGCTGAAGGTGTAGCTCTCGACCGTTGGTGAGACCGGTGAAGACGCACGACGTCGACGAACCCGATAGGGACGTTGAGCACGCCGCCGGTGTCGTGACCGCGGGGGTCGAGGTGACCGTGTAACCCGTGAGCGAGCTGCCACCGTTGGACGACGGAGCACTCCAGTTAACGGTGACCGACGCGTTGCCGGCGACGACCGTGCCGATCGTCGGTGTTCCAGGTGTGGTGGCCGAAGGTGTCACCGCGCTCGAGGCGCCAGAGAAGGCGCCCGTGCCAACTCCGTTGATCGCGGCGACGCTGAAGGTGTAGCTCTGACCATTGATAAGTCCAGAGATGACACACGACGTCGCGGTACTCGTTGTCGATCCGGTACAGACGTTGGACGCGGTGGTGGTGGAATAGGAAGAGCCGTTGTAACTGGTGTAGGAGTCATTCACGGTGTAACCCGTGATTGCGCTTCCGTTGGTGGCACCCGCGGTCCAAGAAATGGAGGCACTGGAGTTGCCCGCACTCGCCGAAGTAATCGTTGGAGCGCCTGGTCCGGCGGTCAACGCGTCATCGACGCCGGTGATTGCACCACCTCCAGTGACCATTTGGCTCGTAGGTAGGATTACCGATGCCAATGTCGTCGATACCGTGTTGTTGCAACTCGGATCGACTTGAATTGAGTACGTCGCTGGATAGAGTCCATAAATTTCGTACGTTCCGTCCGACTCGGTTGTCGCCGAATCGGTGCCGCCAACTCCTGTGGACGTTGCCGAGACACAGACCCCCGAAACGCCAATGCTCGAACTGGTGATTTCGCCTGATATGGTTCCCGCGTTGACGAGTTGGATGCCCACCAATGTTGTTTGGCCGGAAGTCACCGTCTCTCCGGTCTGCAATTGGGCCGCAAGAAGCCGTGACGATGGTGTTGTCGCAGGTTGGATCGAAATGCACGTTGTAGGTACCAGTCGCCAAATCCTCAACCGTATAAATTCCATTGGTGCCCGTGGTCGCCTCATAGTCTGACCACTCGAGGTGTTGATGGCATAAACGCACACCCCTGACAGATTTGCTGAGGTCGGACTAAGAACGGTGCCGGTAATCGAGCCAAAGATACTGAGAGCCGGAATCGAGATCACTGTGTTTTGATCTGCTGTCACGAGAACTGCATCAATCACCTGCTTCGCGTAGACGTTCGAGCGATTCGTCCCGTAACACGAGGGGTCGACGTAGACGGTATCTGAACCCGGCGCGAGTCCGCTCAGCGAGAAACTCCCCATCCGATGCGGTTGACGTATTGCTGAAGCCGGCCGATCCGTTGGCGTAGATGCAGACGCCCGGGGTGCCCACGGTGCCGTTCGTGACCACACCGCTGATCGAACCGCCGTATACGAGACTGACAGTGCCCAACGACGTCGTGGCTGGTGCGCTCACGCTTATTGACGTGAAGGTTTGACTCGCGTACGGCGAGCTGATCGTTGAAGAGCACGTGGGATCAACCGAGACACTGTAGGTCGAGGCACTCGCGAGATTCGAGATCGTAAAGGTCCCGTCCAGACGCCGTGACGGTCGTCGTGGTGACCCCCGACAAGGTGGCGCTTACGCAGACGCCCGATAGGTCCGTCGAAGCGTGTTGCACGGTGCCCGAGATCGAGCCAAGCGAGTTGGCCATGGCCGGCGTGCTCGCGAGAAGACCGCCGAGAACGAACACGGTGCAAAGGACTAAGCCGAGCCGACTTGCTCGTCCTGAAAACGATTGTGGCACTCCACCCCTAACGAGGGAACCCGACGAATCCCTCGAACTTTTATAGCATCATTTACTCAATAAACACTGACATTTATCGGACTCCGTGGGGTCGCGACGTCAACTCGCTGGCAAGCAAGTCAGTTCGGGGATGAGTGACCGGGGTGAGGCGCCTGGAGGCGGCGTCCGGATTCGAACCGGAGTACGGGGCTTTGCAGGCCCCTGCCTAACCACTCGGCCACGCCGCCAGAATCACCCAGCCTACACGGGCTCACGCGCGACGTTTACGAACCACTAAGTAAACAACGTATCCGAGCGCCACCAAAATGGCGGCCTCGAGGAGAATCCGAAAGAGCGACAGGACGAAGCCAATCAAGGAAAAAAGAATTACCACCACGATAACGACCGCGATGACAATGGCGACAGTCTTCAGAGTGCTCACGTTATTCTTCTTTCATTCGTCACGCCGGGGAGACATCAATCCTCAGCGAGAGGCCTTATCCTTCTTACGTGGGACCACGCCTCCGACTCATCCTACTCGGCGTTAGCCTGTTCTTCGCCCTCATTCTCTGGGCTCCGAGTGTCCAAGCGGCTACCCCAATTCGAATCGCGAGCACGGTGCCGAGTTCGCTCAACTCATCGATGCCCATCATTCGCCTTCACTTCAGCGCGAACGTTCGCGCATCTTCTCTTCCTCCACTCATCATGCGGCCAGCTCTGCGCACGAAATGGCAACAGATTGGAGCTAACGAGTTCCAAGCAGTCGCCACGGGGCGACTGCGACCCCAAGTGAGTTACACGATTGATACGCCAACGTCGATGCTCTGCAAGCAAACGTGCATGTTTACCTCGGTGCGTCAATTGAGAACCGACGTCAGTACCAACGTCGCCTGGGAAGAACAACTTCTCGCCGAGACGGGGTACCTTCCTCTTTCCTTTCGTGCCACGGCGCCCCAAGCCAATCCCACCCAAGACGCACCGGGAACTTTCACCTGGCTCTATCCCGGCCTTCCTTCGTCATTGACTTCCCAATGGCGCGTCGGAGTGGACAACGTTCTCGTGACCGGGGCACTGATGGCTTTTCAAAGTCAAAGTGGTCTCGCGACGTCGGGAATTGCTGATCCCACGACCTGGAACGATCTCATCCAGGCCGCGGCAACTGACCAACTCGACCCCGATCCCTACGCCTACGTAAGTGTGAGCGAGACCACCCCAGAAGCATTAACGCTCTACGTCAATGGCGTCGAGACGTTTCACACCCTCGTGAACACGGGCATCTCGGTCTCGCCAACCGCGCTCGGCACCTACCCCGTGTACTTGCGATACGCGTCCCAGACCATGAGTGGCACGAACCCCGACGGTTCTCACTACGTCGATCCGGGCATACCATGGATCTCGTATTTCAATGGAGGCGACGCCCTTCACGGATTTATCCGCTCAAGCTACGGCTGGCCGCAGAGCCTCGGTTGTGTCGAGATGCCCTTTGCGAGCGCGAAGACCGTTTGGCCCTCGACACCCATCGGAACCCTCGTTTCGATCCTTAGTTAGCCTCCCTCAACTTTGTCGGGTCCAAACGCGTGGCGGCCTCGTTGGGTGGCGACGTCCACAGCGCCGTCGCGTAGTTCAGACACGCTGCCCACCGAAGTTCGTCCAAAGCGCCGTCGAATCTCGTCGAGTGCATCTCGTAAGGCTTCGTGACCCAATTGACGATCAAGACTTATCCGGGCGGCACGCTCGCGCGCGTCTGACGAATCCGCCACGAGGTCAAAACTCAGCTGGACCTGATTTTGTGAACGCTCCAGGAACGATGAAGCGTGTACTCCAAGCAGGCGCACCGATTGTCGCAGTTCCACCGAACTCAAGAGTGCCTCGGTGACCGCGAGCAGAGCCGCCTCGTCGTCGATGCCAAAAGGAAGGGTCTGTGAGCGAGAGATGCTCGTAAGGTCGTCAAATCGTAAGACCACCGTAATCGTTCGCGCGACGCGACCCTGCGAACGCAACGCTCTCGCGACGACGCCAGCGTGAATCTTGGCGGCGTCAGAAAGTTCACGAAGGCTCTCGAGGGATCGGGCGAAGGTTTGATCGTGACCGACGGACTTGACGTCCCGATCAACGACAACGTCGCGGAAGTCCTCGCCCTTCGCGTACGCCGCGAGCGAGGCGGCCATCGATGAACCCACGTGTCGAGCGAGCGTGGCCTCGTCGACATGGGCAAGGTCGCGAACCCAATTAAGACCGAGCCTTTGCAATTTCGATGCAGTCGCCGGACCCACGCCCCATAGCGCACGCACCGGCATCGCCTCGAGCCAGCGCGACTCAAGAGCCGGACTCACCCACACGACCCCGGGGCCATCCACGAGTTGTCCCTCAACGATGCGCGGCTTGGACTCTTTGGAGGCGAGTTTGGCGAAGAGTTTGTTTCGACCGAGTCCGACGCCCGAGAGAAGTCCGAGCTCGTCGCCAATGCGTTCGCGCAGTCGCGTTGCCGCCTCGAGTGGTCGCACTGACAGGCGACGAAGACTCCGTAGGTCACAGAATGCTTCATCAAGTCCGAGTGGCTCAACGTCAGGCGTCAGGTCTCGAATTATCTCGTGGAATTGACGTGAATAGACCTCGTAGCGATCAAAGCGACCCGGCAGAATGATGAGATCAGGGCACAGTCGTCGCGCGACCATGCTCGGCATGGCGCTTCGAACACCGTAGCGGCGAGCTTCGTAACTTGCGCTCGCGATTACCCCGCGCTCGGCCATTCCTCCCACGCACACTGGTCGTCCCGCGAGACTTGGATCGTCCAGAATCTCCACCGAGGCAAAGAACGCGTCCAGGTCGACGTGCAAGATTGGCGCCTGGTCAACGCTCGGTTCAAAAGACGAGTTCGACACTACGAAACGCCTCGCCGTAGGCAACACCCAACGAGCGACCTGCCTGCTCGGCACGACCCAATACGACGTCGCGGATTCCCTCGGGATCGCCGGCCATCTGGGACGAATGGGCGAGCACCGCCTTGACCTTGACATCGATCGTGCTCGACACATCGATCACGACATCGGGTTCGTGCGTGCCACTCAAGAGAAGTTGACGAACCTGGTGTGGCGGACCTTGCTCGGGAAAGTAGAGCGGCATCGCCGCCGCGGGCGCCACCGCATCAAGTACCGCCCATCCCGTCTCGCGATGGTCGCGGTGATTCACGTAGACGCCGCCGAAGAACGTAGCTGTTGGATCAGGCCCCAGAACAATCTCGGGACGGAACTCGCGAACCAGGCCAACCAACGTTGAACGCAGATCCTCGTCGTTGTTCACCCCTCCGTCGACTCGGTCAAGACAGTGCACACTTCGCGCGCCCAAGAGGTCAGCTGCTTGTTGCAACTCCGCGCTTCGAACTTCGCGCAGGGAGTGGGTGTCCGCCTGGGGCACGTGACTTCCCTTGGCACCGTCACAGACCACGATCAAATGCACCGCGCAACCTTCGCTGGCCAATTGGGCGAGCAGTCCCCCGGCCGCGACGTCAGCGTCGTCGGGGTGTGCGTAGATCGCCAGTACCGAACTCGCCTCGATTCGCAAAACTCGCACGGTTATCCGCGAAGTTTGGGGGCGGTGGTCTTTACCAGCATGCCAATCTCGCGCGCAAAGTCCTCGGTGCCCTCAAAACCCTTATAAACCGAGGCAAATCGAACGTAGGCCACGTCATCAACGTCGATTAACGCCTCGAGCGTCGCCACCCCAATCTCCTCGCTGGTCACGTCGCGGTTCAACACGCGCATCGTCTCCTCGATGGCCGTGACAATGCTTTCCATAACTTCTTCATCCACGGGGCGGTTCTTGCAGGCGGCGCGCACTCCGGCGAGGATCTTGGAACGACTGAAGGGTTCGCGCTCTCCGGAGCGCTTCACCACGAAGAACGGTGCCTCTTCAATCCTCTCGTACGTGGTGTAACGCTGGTTACAAGCCGAGCACTCGCGACGTCGACGTATCGCCACTCCATCTTCAGCGAGCCGAGAATCGACAACGCGGTCGTCGTCTGCAGCACAGAAAGGACAGCGCACGTCCCTCACGATACACCTAAATCCTTGAAATTCTAAGGAATAAGGATGTGCTCACCGGGCACCACGTACGAGGATCCGAGTTCGTGCGCGAGCGCGCGCCGTGCGAGTAATGGACTGACTGGATTGACCATGGCGGCGATCGACGCCAACGTATCGCCAGGTTGAACCACGTAGACGGTGCCCGAAGCGATAACCGAACTCGTGGCGAGGTCTCCCGGTAGTCCGGTAGCCGTGGTCCCACCGAAGGCGTGACCCGGCCACGAGAGTATTGCTAAGCCCACGACGAGGGCCAACGCGACGAGCGTGCGGCGCCGACGTTGCAACATGCGCGCCCTCGACGCTCGACGTGCCTGCAGCGATAGTCCTTGGCGACTGGGCGCGGGCGTACATTCCACCGAAACCAGACGCAGGTAAGGGCTCGCGTCCTCTACCAGGCTCGATTCTTGGACCATCTCTAGTGCTGCCATCTTCGACTCCCGACTCAATCGAACACCTGTTCGTCCATCTTAAGAGCGAACAGGTGTTCGTGCAAATCTATTTTTCGGGATTTTTGGAACGTTCCACGCCCCGAATTTCCAACAACTTGCGACCAACCCTGCCAAAGTCTGAGTGTACGAGGGGCCTGTGACGTACCAGCGCGGCGCTGGCGTCTTCGAGAGCGCGCACCATTCGAACGTGGTGACGCCGAACGAGACGCGCGCACTCTTCGCTGAGCGCGTCGTTGGGATGGTCGTTGGAATCGGTGACCTGCCCGTCGGTCACCCACACCACCCCGGACCCGCCCCGCCCAACCTGGGAAATCGCCCACTCGAGCACCGGACCGTCCACCCCATTACCAACGTGACCCGATGGGTAGGTCGCGACGATCGCCCCGTCCGCGAGTACCAGACGTTGGGAGCACCCGTGAGGTCACCGGGTTGATGGCTGTAACCAATGACTTTGGCTCCCGGCGAACTGAACGAGTGACTCGAGTCGAAGCGGGTCAATATCCATCGAGCCCGATTGGTCGATGATCACGATGCCGCCACGATGATGGTGACGACCTCCAAAAGCACGTTGCAAGTCGTCGGTCGGAGAGTCGACTCGGATAGCGCATGGTCACACCCGCTCACCGCGGATGATTGCGCTTGCGGAGACCGGGGCGTTCGACGCAACGAAGGCAACGTCGCGTCGAAGCTAGCTCGGCGAACACTCCCGACGGAGCGCGGCGCGCACCCGGTTCGAGGGACCTGCGAAAACGCTTCAATGATTCTTGGTCGTAAGGAATTTGTGCTTGGCTGGCGCGATCGATGAGTCGAGCAACGACGACACTGGCCCTGGCGTATCCCTGGGGAACACCGTCACGGTCGGGTAGGGTCGCACCGAGATCATCAACACTCATATCATCGAGAGCCTTCTTTCACGCCTCAGACGCACCGCGCGAAGGGGCGCAATCCAACTCGGTTGAGTTTTCTTGAGTCCCGGCGAGATAAGGACGTTCCGCACCCGTATCAAGAACGGCCACCATGAATGAAGCGCCTCGGGCCAATCACCACACTCCGGCCAATCCGGACTCCCCCATCACGTTCGGTCCCGTCAACGAGCAGCACGATTGCAAAGTTCAATCGGGCGAGCAAGGTTTTCACTCTAAATCCTCGGCACACTCCAGAGGTTCGACGACTCACGCCCACGTGTAAATCTGGCGCAATGCTCGGTGAGGGCTCACACGGACGTGCATCAGTTCCGTCTGAGCACGCACGATTCGAGACCTTGCGTCGGACCCAAACGGAATGCGCAGAATCCGCTCGGTGAGATTGCAACTCGCTTCCCCACGTCGCTGACGTCCCCTGTTCATCAGCCACGGCCTTTGAGTAAACCCGTCGCATCTCTACCACCACCAACTCAAGGAAACGCTGACACATTCAACGAAGTTCACCAATCGTGAGCGCGTCGAGCACATCGCGCCAACGCTCGATTCCAAAGACCAGACGCGCGCCTCGCTCATCGCCGCATTGGCTTCGCAGAGTATCGAAGGCGTAGAAACTACGAAGAGAAACGCGGCGCTGGACATCGAGAGAACCCGCGAGCGCGGGGCCTGCAAATCCGCGCTCAGTCTCGATCACCGACGAGGGGTGGGGACGATCAATTCGAATAGAGACGGGGAAACGGTCAAGCAGCGCCGACGGGATGTCGTCGAGATCCTCGACATTTGAAGTCATGACGACGCTGAATTTCTCACCCGGAATGACCCAATCGCCATTTTGAGGATTGCGCCAGCGCGCCGAATCGGGTGAATCAGTAACCGCGAGCAGCGTACTGAGAGCGTCGCCAGAAGCACCGTCCACCTCATCGATCACCAGTCTCCCGCCGACGCCAGCGTTCTCGCGCCAGGCTCGAATGGCGGGACCTTCACGCCATTCCCAACGACCTTCGCCCGCTGGCATCCACGTCCCCGTGATCTCACCGCTGGTGATATCCTCGGTGCACACCAATCGCTCGGCAGCACCACTTGCACCAAAGTGCAACGCGGCGAAGGTCTTTCCGGTACCCGGTGGGCCATAGAGAAGAACTCGATCCAGTCCGGCGTCAAGGACATCGGCTAAATCCAGCCAGCATTGACCTATGGGGTGTGGGGAACCTTCGAATGCCATTGCGCCTCCTCGTTGGAAAGCCCAATGGTCGGACGCTTCGCGTCTCGTGACACAAGTGCGCTATTCGCTCCCGAGATACGCGCGACGAATCCGGTCGTCACTCAAGAGTGCCGATGCTTCGTCCTCATAAAGCACGCTGGTTTTCCAAAACGTAACCGCGGTCGGCAATGCGAAGCGCCTGGTTCGCGTTCTGCTCCACCAAGAGAATCGTGACACCCTCACTACGGATTTGTACGATGATCTGAAAGATCGCTTCAATGATTTTCGGGGCGAGACCCAACGACGGCTCATCCAAGAGCAGCAATTTCGGCTTGGCCATGAGTCCCGTCCAATGGCGAGCATCTGTTGTTCGCCCCCCGACAGAGTGCCGCCTAACTGCTTACGACGTTCGCCGAGAATCGGGAACAGCGTGAAGATGTGATCAAAGTCGTCACTGAAGTTACCCTGACGACGAAACGCACCCATTTCGAGGTTCTCAATCACGCTCATCGTGCCAAATATGCGGCGACCTTCGGGTACGTGACTGAGACCAAGATCCACGAGCTGGTGGGCCGATTTTGTCGTGATGTCGACGTCCCCCAGTACAACATTTCCGTTGAATGGTTTGTGCAGACCCGAGATCATTCGAAGGGTGGTGGTTTTTCCTGCCCCGTTGGCTCCGAGCAGGGTCACGATTTCACCCTGATCAACGTGCATCGTCAAGTCACGAATCGCCGGCACCGGACCATAGCGAACTTCAACATGTTCAATACTGAGCATCGGGGACATCACGCCGCTCCCTCAGAATCTGCGGTGCCGAGGTAGGCCGCTACCACCTCTTCGTTGTTTTGAATTTCACTCGGTGTGCCCGAAGCAATCACCTGGCCAAAATTCAAAACGTAGATCTTCTCAGCGAGGGACATAACGAGTCGCATGTCATGCTCGATCAACAAGATGGTGGTATTCGTCTCTCGATTGATCTTTCGAATCAATTCGGCGAGCTCGAGCTTCTCCGAAGGGTTCGTACCGGCAGCCGGTTCATCGAGCAAGAGGACTTCAGGATCGGTGCCCAGCGCGCGAGCAATCTCGAGACGTCGACGATCACCGTAAGGCAGTGAATCCGCGGTGGTGTTGAGTCGATGCGTGAGACTCACCAGATCCAAGAGCTCGAGGGTCCGCTCGTCGGATTCGTGTTCCAGGTGCCTCGCCTTGGGCAAGTGGAGCATGACGGGGATCGGACCCAGTTTTCTGTTTCGCTTCGACGCCGACCTTCACGTTCTCAAAGGTCGTCAGTGCGTTAAACATTCTACTGGTCTGGAAGGTTCGGGCGATTCCCAGGCGCGTGACCCGGTGCGCGGGCTTGCCAACGATGTTGACACTCTCTTTTTCGAGGCCCCGAAACTGAATGCTGCCTTCCTGTGGACGATAGACACCCGTAAGACAATTGAACAACGAGGTCTTGCCCGCGCCATTTGGACCAATGACGGCCATGATTTCGCCCCGACGCTGTTCCATGCTCACGTTGTTCAAACTCGTCACACCTCCAAAGCGCAAGGTGACGTTTTGAATTTCGAAAATGTTGTCACCCGGCATGTGAACCTCCATTGAGTGTGTGCTCCGCATCAGAGGTACCGAGGGGTCCTTCAATCGCGGCGCCCATTGCGTCGGCCGTACCCAATCCGGCCTCGGAGTCCTGGAATTCTCTGAGGCGCCGTTTCGACGCAACCATTCCTTGCGGGCGGAAGATCATTGTCAGGATGAGCACGGCGCCGAAATACATGAATTTGTCGGCGTCTTGATAATCAATGAAGGAGTGGAATATCAAATACTCGGTGAACCACCCTACGAAGGCCGCTCCAACCAAAACTCCCGTAATTGAACCCATACCACCAAAGATGACGAGAACCAGGACGGTGATTGAAACCTGGAGAGCGAAGTCTGAAGGGAACAGCGCCCCAAGCTTCGCAGATCCCAACACACCGGCAACACCCGATGTCGATGCACCAATGGCAAAGGCCATGACTTTGTATTTCAAACTACTGATTCCAAGCGACGACGCCGCAACCTCGTCTTCTCTGATTGCCGCCCACGATCGACCAACTTTCGAATGATTGAGCGAATTAAAGAAGAACAGGATCGGAATAATGAATGCCAACAACAAATAATAAAAATTGAGATCGTCGAAAATAGCTTGACCGTTCAAGGCAAAATTGATATGAAGGAAATTCATCGAGAAGCTACCCGACGGTCCGGTTCCACCAGCTCCATCAGTGACGCTCGTCAAGTTGTTTGCGAGAACGTAGACAATCTCACCAAATCCGAGCGTGACAATCGCCAGGTAGTCGCCACTTACGCGAAGCGTAGGAAGTCCAAGAATTACACCCGCAACCATCGCCACGACGATGGCAATAGGGACAACGTAGAACGCGTTCAAAATGATGGGCGGATGAATGGGCAACGCGCCAGAGAAATAGGCATTGGTGTAGGCGCCGAGGGCGTAAAAGGCCACGTACCCAAGGTTCAGCAATCCCGCGAAGCCAACGACAACATTGAGCCCGACCGCCAACAAACAAAAGATGCCAATTTGAATGAAGAGCGCGCTCTGCCAGAAGGGTGAGATGTATTTCGGAGCTTCGACTGCAATGAACAAGGCGCCGCCATAAAGCGCGAAACGCGTGTCGGCACTAACTTTCACTCGCGGTCGCCTCCATCGACTTACCGTGTCCGAAACATCTCGAGCGCGCTGGAGACGGATGGCCTGCAGGCCACAAAGTAATCCGACCACAATCCAGAGATACGTCGTCCAGTGCGCGAGAAACGCGCGGTCACTAACACATCAAGTTGCCGAACGAGCAGATCATAAA
>CAWICL010000042.1:0-9526 GCA_963834545.1 uncultured Acidimicrobiaceae bacterium
GCGGCGAGGGCGACGGTGCGGCTTCCGGGCGACCTGGGGGGCCGCCGCGTAGCTCGGCGTTGCCCGAGTCGTTGGCGTCAATGGTGCAGGTGCCCTGGGCGAGCGTGGTCACCACGCCCGTGGAGGCGTTGACCGAACACACCAACGGCGTCGCCGAGGAGTAGACGACCGTCGTGCCCGTAGAGGGGTTCGGCGTCGCGGTGACCTGCGGGTCCTGGCCGTAGGTGGTGCCCGTAGGCGCCGTGCCAAAGAGCAAGGTCACGTTGCCCGCGAGACTGATCGTGAGCGTGCCCGCGACGTAGGTGTCGGGCGTCGAGTAGTTCGCGGCCGATCCGGTCGTGAAGTTGAGCGTGGCGGCCGAGGGCGTGATCGAGTAGGTGCCGACCGCCGTGGGGGCCGTCGTCGATGACGCGTAGGTCGTCGAGCCGGTGCCCGCGTAGGTGTAGGTCGCCGACGTCACGCTCGCCGCGTCGCTGTTCTGCAGACCCGAGACCGTGGCGCTGGCCGTGAAGGAACCACCCACCGTGATTGACTTGTTCGCCGCGGTCACCGTTGGTGCGGTGGCGGTGGCGACGTTAAAGCTCTGAGCGACCTGGGACGCGGGGCCGTATGAACCGTTGCCCGAGTCGTTGGCGTCAATGGTGCAGGTGCCCTGGGCGAGCGTGGTCACCACGCCCGTGGAGGCGTTGACCGAACACACCAACGGCGTCGCCGAGGAGTAGACGACCGTCGTGCCCGTAGAGGGGTTCGGCGTCGCGGTGACCTCGGGTCCTGGCCGTAGGTGGTGCCCGTAGGCGCCGTGCCAAAGAGCAAGGTCACGTTGCCCGCGAGGCTGATCGTGAGCGTGCCCGCGACGTAGGTGTCGGGCGTCGAGTAGTTCGCGGCCGATCCGGTCGTGAAGTTGAGCGTGGCGGCCGAGGGCGTGATCGAGTAGGTGCCGACCGCCGTGGGGGCCGTCGTCGATGACGCGTAGGTCGTCGAGCCGGTGCCCGCGTAGGTGTAGGTCGCCGACGTCACGCTCGCCGCGTCGCTGTTCTGCAGACCCGAGACCATGGCGCTGGCCGTGAAGGAACCACCCACCGTGATTGACTTGTTCGCCGCGGTCACCGTTGGTGCGGTGGCGGTGGCGACGTTAAAGCTCTGAGCGACCTGGGACGCGGGGCCGTATGAACCGTTGCCCGAGTCGTTGGCGTCAATGGTGCAGGTGCCCTGGGCGAGCGTGGTCACCACGCCCGTGGAGGCGTTGACCGAACACACCAACGGCGTCGCCGAGGAGTAGACGACCGTCGTGCCCGTAGAGGGGTTCGGCGTCGCGGTGACCTGCGGGTCCTGGCCGTAGGTGGTGCCCGTAGGCGCCGTGCCAAAGAGCAAGGTCACGTTGCCCGCGAGACTGATCGTGAGCATGCCCGCGACGTAGGTGTCGGGCGTCGAGTAGTTCGCGGCCGATCCGGTCGTGAAGTTGAGCGTGGCGGCCGAGGGCGTGATCGAGTAGGTGCCGACCGCCGTGGGGGCCGTCGTCGATGACGCGTAGGTCGTCGAGCCGGTGCCCGCGTAGGTGTAGGTCGCCGACGTCACGCTCGCCGCGTCGCTGTTCTGCAGACCCGAGACCGTGGCGCTGGCCGTGAAGGAACCACCCACCGTGATGCTCTGTTGGCCGCGGTCACCGTTGGTGCGGTGGCGGTGGCGACATTAAAGCTCTGAGCGACCTGGGACGCGGGGCCGTATGAACCGTTGCCCGAGTCGTTGGCGTCAATGGTGCAGGTGCCCTGGGCGAGCGTGGTCACCACGCCCGTGGAGGCGTTGACCGAACACACCAACGGCGTCGCCGAGGAGTAGACGACCGTCGTGCCCGTAGAGGGGTTCGGCGTCGCGGTGACCGTCGGGTCCTGGCCGTAGGTGGTGCCCGTAGGCGCCGTGCCAAAGAGCAAGGTCACGTTGCCCGCGAGGCTGATCGTGAGCGTGCCCGCGACGTAGGTGTCGGGCGTCGAGTAGTTCGCGGCCGATCCGGTCGTGAAGTTGAGCGTGGCGGCCGAGGGCGTGATCGAGTAGGTGCCGACCGCCGTGGGGGCCGTCGTCGATGACGCGTAGGTCGTCGAGCCGGTGCCCGCGTAGGTGTAGGTCGCCGACGTCACGCTCGCCGCGTCGCTGTTCTGCAGACCCGAGACCGTGGCGCTGGCCGTGAAGGAACCTCCCACCGTGATTGACTTGTTCGCCGCGGTCACCGTTGGTGCGGTGGCGAGAGTGAACGTGAACGTTTCCGCAACGAGGGACGGGACCGTACTGGCCGTTACCGGCGTAGGTCGCAACTACCAGGCATGTCCCGATACTCGTTGACGATACGACACCGGTACCAGAGACCACGGAACAGCCGCTCGCGGTACCGCCTGATTGAATCGCGTAGGAAAGTGCTCCGATTGCGCTGCCGCCAGTCGCAACAGCGGTAAGCGTTGTTCCATACGTTGTGGAGCCTGAATTAATACTCGGGGCGGTCTGGGTCAAGGAAGTGAACGTGACGTTCACCGTGCCAATGGTGACCGGTGACGAGGGAGTGACGTCGGTAGCGATATAGGTGACGGTTTGACCGGTGGTGTCACTGACGGTGAAAGTCGCAACGCCGCTGGCGTTCGTGCTCGAAGGTGATGACGTAATGACTCGAACTGCCCGATCCTTGGGTCAAGGTAATGGACTGGTTCGGAACTGGATACGGCGCGGTGTTGTCAAGAACGGTCACGGTGATCGTCGCGGTGGCCGAACCATTCGCCACGACTGGGCTGCCCGTCTCGGTGACCGATGAGTTGGCGGCCGACGGCGGGCCCGTGATCGTCAAGCTGTACGCCTGGGTATTGACTTCGCCCGCCGAGTCAGTCGCTTGGACCGAGAACGTGCAAACACCGCCAGACGTCGGAGTGCCCGAAAGCACTCCCGTTGACGCGTTGAAACTCAGACCGTATTCAGACGTGCACGTGGAACCTGTCGTCACGGGATTCGTCCCGGCAACGAGTGCCAACGTGTAGGGCGCTTGTCCAGCCGAAGGGGTGAAGATCTGACTGTACGCCTGTCCAGTACTTCCGCCACTCAAGGTGTAGATCGTCGAGTAATTTCCCGTCGTCGGTTCGTTGGAGCATTCTGTGGCGAAATCTGAGGTGTGTTGGTGATCTCGGAGATGTAGTTCACCTGTCCGGTGATGAAGACCTGAGTCCCGTCAGTGGTTAGGAAGCGCTCTTGGCTATTCGATCCCAGCGGAATTTCGGCGACAACGCTGCCGGTACTGGCATTGACTTCCACGGCGTCGTTGAGACCAGTGCCCGAATTATTCGTCGGAACCCAAACGTCGGTACCGTCCGAAACGACACCATTGGCTGTGGAACCGGCCGGCAACGTGATGGTGTTGACCAACGTCGCCGTTGCGGCGCTGATTTCGTAGAGATTCGTGGTCGTGGTCGACACCCAAACGTGGGTGCCGTCGCTAGAAATACCGTACGCGTTGGTGATACCCGTAATGGTCTCAGCGGCCAAGTTCGCCACCGACGGTTCCTGGGCGTTGAGGTAAATCACCGTACCAGCAGTAGTCGCAATCCACACGTGGTCCCGTCGCAGGCGATCTGATTCCCATCAGTACCAATGTTCAACGTGTTCACCAGAACGCCAGTCGCGACGTTGACTTCATAAATATAGGGCTGCGTTTGATTGGTCACCCAGACGTTCGTCCCGTCGTCACACACGTCATAGGGGTTACCTGCGTCAGGCAAAGCAATGTCCTTCACGAACGTCGGTGTGTCGTTGGCACCCGCGAGCGCGTACTCGGCAAGGGCGTCACTCCCCCACGAAACAACCCAAAGGTGTGAGGGATCCATCGCAATGCCGAGGGTGTCGGTCACACCCGTATTAATCGTGTCGACCAAGGTTCCGGTGGTCACGCTGTAGCCATAGACCGAGGTTCCAGTAAGGCCGCTCACGAAGAAGACTTTCCCGTCAGTCGCGATTCCGTCGGCGTATTGAGCAACAGGGAAAACAATGGTGCGCGCCAGGCCGGGCTCGCTAATTGTCCCCGGGAACGAACTCACGGGAATGGCAGGGAATTGCGCCGTTAGCACCACGTTGTTGGTTGAATTATTGGTCGTGCTGTCTGCGCTCGTTTTGAGCGAGAAGCCACTGTAGGCATAGCTCTGCACGGTAGCGGCATTCGTGAAACCAGAAAGTGCGATGACCACCGCACTGGCGGTGAAACTGCAACCAGTAAGTGTCACCGTCACCGTTTGGCCAGCGACGACGGCCGTCGGAGCACACGATCCGCCGCCACTAAGACCCGAGACCGCAGTCACGGTCGTCGAACCAGGAACGGCGATTCCTGAGGCGAAGTTAATCGTTACCGTCGGTGTGCCCGTCGAGGCTGCCGACGGCGTGAAGCCCACGTCGTAGCTCGTTGGTACCCCCACGGCTGGTGTTGTCGGAATAAAAGTCACCTGCGTTGGTGCACTCGGTGAAGGTGTGACCGTCGTAACGCTGCCCGATGCGAGAGTCGCTGCCGTGGGGTCTGAGGATGTGGCAAAGGAGAAGCTCGAGTAATTAATTGTCGAAGCAGCGGGGTTCGCAATACCCGCGAGGGTCAGTGATGCGGTCGTTGATGCGGCGAGTGTGCACGTTCCACCGAGCGTGACCGTGACGACTTGGCCAACGACAGAATCAGTGGGGGCGCAGGTCCCGCTAAAGCCGGTGAGTGACGGAACGATGGTATAGGTCGAGGGAAGAGTGATGCCGGCTGGAAACGTCACGGAGATCGTTGAACTCGCGGTCAGAGCACCTGTCGCAGAAGTTTTGAAATTGACCGTCCACGAAACGCCCGAACCAGCCTCGGTTGATGAGTCACTGTAGGAGTTAACGGTGGAAGTCGTCGATGCCGTAATGGCGGCCACGGTGCTCGGACTCGCCGCCGTTCCGTCTTTGGGACGTGAGAACAGTAAAGCCGGAGGCTGTTTGCGCGCCTGTTGTTGCGGTGTTCTTGATGCCCGTCAGACTGAACGTTCCCGCCGTCGCGTTGGCGAGTGAGCAGGTGCCACTCAGCGTGACGATCACGCTCTGGCCCGAACCAGCGGCGGTATCACCGGTACAGACTCCGGAGAAACCGGTCAATGTGGTGACCGTCGAGATTGCAGGCACTGTCGTTCCCGTGGGGAAGGTCACGGTGATTGTCGATCCAGCACTCAAGACGCCTGTAGCCGATGGAGTGAGGCCAATCGTCCAGGTAGTGGTAGCAGAAGCAGTTGTGCTCGTCGGAACGAAAGTGACCGCGGTGGGCGCAGTCGCCGCGGTGAAGGTGATTCCGCTCGCTGGATTGACCGTGGCCGAGTCCGAGGAGGTTGCGACGCTAAAGGTCGTGTTTGCGTCGGTCGGTGAACCCGTCGGATTCGTGATTCCCGAGAGAGAGAAGGTTCCAGCGGTCCCTGCGGCGAGGGCGCACGTTCCATTGAGCGTGACGGTAACGGTCTGACCAGAAGTGACGGCGGAGGCGCTCGTGCACGTTCCAGTGAAGCCTGTCAATGTCGTGACTGTTGTCAAGACTGGAATAACGACGCCTGTATCAAACACGACTTTTATCGTGGACGATGAGTTCAACGCTCCGCCGGGTGTACCTGTTGAGGGGGTCAGACCAATAGTCCAGATACCTACTGAGCCCGAATTTAGTCGGGCGGGAGTGAAGGTAACCGCGGTCGCGGCGGTAGCGGCCGTGATCGTAACGGCACTGGGACTAACGAGAGCACCATCAGAAGACGTTGACACGCCAAAGCCCGTCGTCGAGCCAGACGTTGAGGTGTTCGTGATGCTCGTCAGTGTGACTGTGCCCGTTGCTGAGGCGGCAAGAGCACACGTGTCACCGAGCGTTATCGTCACGACTTGACCCGATACCTGAGTAGAGATATCCGAACAGATACCAGTGAAGGAACCCGAAAGCGCAGCCGACACGTTCGAAGGAACGGTGAATCCACTGGGGAACGTCACCGAGATCGTCGACGTGCTCGTCAAGGCACCAGCTGAAGAAGCCGTGAAGGCAACCGCCCAAGGTGTTGAGACTCCCGCGGTGTAGCGCGTTGGCGTGAACGTCACACCAGTTACCGCGGTGCCAGCGGTAATCGTCACGCCAGAAGCAGGGTTTGCGGCGACCACGTTGGACGACGTGGCCACACTGAATGAAGTATTTGCCAACGCGCCAGCGGCGGGGTTGGTGAGTCCGTTAATGGTGAGTGTGCCCGCAGTCGAGTTTGCCAACGCGCACGACGACGCCAACGTGACAACCACCGTGTGCGTCGAGTCCGTATCGGTCGCGCCCGTGCACGTTCCGGTGAAACCATTTCCGGGAACCGTAATCGTCACGGTCGATTGGGAGGGAATGATGACGCCAGAAGGGAAAGTCACGGTGATCGTCGATCCCGAGCTCAACGCTCCCGATGAACCCGTTGTAAAGCCAACCGTCCACGACGTCGTGGTATTGGCGTTGGCGCGCGTTGGCGTAAAAGTCACACTCGAGACTGCACTTCCCAAGACGATGCTCGGACCAGAGTCAGTTGCGGCAGTGACGTCTTGCGAAGTGGCGACCGTGAAGCCGGTGTTCGAAATTGTCTGAGCCGAGGGATTCGTGAATCCCGAGAGTTGGATGACGGCGCCAGTGGAGTCGGCAGAGGGAACACGTCGTCCCACCGAAGGTCACCTTCACCGTTTGACCAGTTACTACCGCGGTCGGCGCACACGTGCCGGTGAAGCCAGAAACGATCGTGACCGTCGTCGATCCGGGAACAGTCACCGCTGAGGGAAAGACAATTGTCGCCGTCGAAGTTGAACCGAGCGCGCCAAGACTTGAAGAAGTAAATCCCACATTCCACGTGGTGGCGGCACCAGCGGAAGCACTGTTATCGGTGAAGTTCACCGCACTGGGTGTCGTCGCCGCCGTAAAGGTGATTCCGGTGTTCTGGTTATCCGCCATTGGAGTTCCTGCTGCTGAGGTGTACATCCAAAAACCGGTCGTGGGATAGGTGCCAGTGTTTGAGTAGGTCGCGGCGGACGGATTAACAAAGTTTCCAGTCAAGTCAAAGTTTGCCACCGTCGTCGCGGCGAGTGTGCAGTTGGTGGCTAAGGTGATTGTGATCTGTTGGCCCGAGGTGGAAGTACCAATCCCGGTGCACGCTCCGGCGAAACCGCCTTCACTGACGAACGTGGTCGAAGCTGGAACAGTGATGCCCGCAGGGTAGGCAACCGTTATGGTTGCGCCAGATCCAAGCGCTTGAGCGGAGTACAGACCCCACGCGTATGTCGCTGCAGCACCAGCTGCGCCGGTTTGCACAACAGTCTGTGATGATCCCGCGACAACGAGCCCTGCGTTGACATCGGAGAGTTGACTGGCGGTGATGACGGGACTCGTTCCGCCGTCAGCGACAGCAGAAGTGTTGTCGGCCGAAGTCGCAACCAAGAAACCGGTATTCGATAAGGTCTGCGCGGTCGTTGGATTGTAGAACCCCGTCAATTTGAAAACGCCGGTTGCCGAATTGGCAAGTGCACAGGTACCACCGAGAGTGACGACGACCGTCTGGCCGGACACCGCCGCAGTTGGCGAACACGTACCGGTAAAGCCGGACGTGATGCTCACGCCAATGTTGAAAGTCGAGGGCACCGTCACCGCGCTGGGAAATATTGCAGAGACCGTGCTTGTCGACGTGAGCGCTCCCGTCGCCGAGGCTTTGAAGCTAATGGTCCATGATGTTGAAGCGGTGGTGAAGAGAGAGGCGTCGGTGAACACGACCGTCGAGACTGATGCCGCCGAGGCGATCTTCAAAACCGATAACAGAATCCAACGGACGCGAGAAGCGCCACACTCAGAAATGACGCTATGACCCGGGTGACAGCGCGACGAATCATCATCAACTTGCTACTTTCCTATTTCATTGTTGGTCAAGAAACTCCTCAGTGGCACCGATACGAACGATGACCACTTCGAAGGACTCAAACTTCTAGTCAAAATAAATAAATCCTTCATCAACTAAATGTCTGTGGAGACGTTGTCTTGCTTGACGACTGCTTTGGATGTCTGGCAACACAACTCCTCAAGAACTACCGTGCAACTATTTCGCGACCATGAAGCGAAATCACTTAAAGAGACCTTGTCAGGGATTGAGACGAAAATTGCCAAGGCACCATGCTACCAATGAGTAACGCTCCGAACCAAACTTCCACTGCCCAGTTTGTCCGTTTTGTCTCGTATTCCTCATGACTCGAGGAAAACCGAGAACTTAAGCCCCAATGGTTGGATGCCCGACTTTCGACACGATTCGATTATACACATCAAAGTAATTCGAAATTCGATTTGCCCGGAGGAACGCAGTCTCGTCAGCTGGAATTTTCAGCCAAATTAGGCGCTCCAAGCAATTCGCTTCGGCATAAGTTTTACATTTTTATGTCGATTTCCTACTGCGCTGGCGTGAGCCCCTTCATGGAGATGACGGCTGAATGTGCCAACACGCTGCCAACTAGGTCCCTGAGCAAGTTTCGTGACCTCAATCAAAAGTTAAATATCCGTCGTCATTCTGGTAGATGGTGCCCCAGATTTGACAAGACCAACATCTGGGCGGGTCTCTCCTCATTGTTTTTCATGATCTCAGACAGATCTACCAACCTTCAATGAGATCGGCGCGACAGCGTGCAACGTTCGTGCTTAGAGAAATCTAAAGGTCAAGGCGAACAGAAATCGAAGAAATGTTGGAAGATGCATTTCTGAATTCACTTTGCGACGTCTGTTTGGTCAATCTAGGGAGCTCTACCTGTGACGACGCGCCACACGGAATCAATTTTCAGATTTTCAAACAAGTCCGAACTAGGTAATTCATAATTGGGAAGCCGTGGACTCGAAAATTTCCCTGTCCTCGTAATTACAAAGAAGTGCTGCGGTCAGTCGTCAAGGCACGACTAAACGACGATTTGGTACCGATTTCATCAAATTCGAAATGTGAACTCTCGGGGCGTTGAGCATCTATCCCAAGAGAATCCTGCGTTGCCTTAGGCAACGACACCTTTGGTATGACGCTGAAGACGACTTAATTCGTCGTATCAATTATTGCTACGGAACAATTGGCTCCGTGCGCGACGGTATTGGGAACACTCCCAAGAACCCGTGGAGCGCCTTCATGCCCCGGTTGCCTACCACAACGAGATCAGCGTTCACCGCGTCAGCCGTTTCGATAATAACGTCTGCGGGATCACCGACGACGTGATGCAAGACTGCATCGACATCAAACCTCTTCGCTATGAACGAAAGAACTTGCAGCAATGCCTCCGCCTCACCATCTGGATTCATATCACGAAACTCCGAAGGAAGCGATCCCTCGTCGCGCGACTTTGGACTGACTGCGGTCACAATGTGGAGAGTCCCGTTCGACATCTGAACGAGCTGACTTGCTGCTTCGATAGCACGTCGCGCCGTTGGAGAGTCATCGGCACCTACGACCACTACATCAAAGAAACCCATCACACATGCCTTTCATCG
>CAWICL010000043.1:0-7691 GCA_963834545.1 uncultured Acidimicrobiaceae bacterium
CCGTCAGTGGTCTCGTGAACGGCGACAACTACACCTTCAGCGTGGCCGCCATCAACACCGTCGGCACGGGTCCTTCTCGAGTGCCTCGAACACCGTGACGCCCGCGAAACGTCACCCGGTGCGCCGACTATCGGTACCGCGTCGGCGGGTAACGCCTCGGCGTCAGTCACCTGGAGCGCACCCACGAGTAGTGGCGGCAGTGCGGTCACCGGCTACACGGTGACGGCGGACAACACGACCACGTCATCGAGCTCGACCCACGCTTGCCCGACGTCGACGACCAGCACGGCCACGAGCCGCACCGTCAGTGGTCTCACCAATGGTGACGCCTACACCTTCAGTGTGGCCGCCATCAACACCGTGGGAGCGGGTTCCTTTTCAAGTGCCTCAAACGCCGTGACGCCCGCCACCGCTCCTGGTGCGCCGACCATCGGCACCGCCTCGGCGGGTAACGCCTCGGCGTCAGTCACCTGGAGCGCACCCACGAGTAGTGGCGGCAGTGCGGTCACCGGCTACACGGTGACGGCGGACAACACGACCACGTCATCGAGCTCACCGGGGCTTGCCCGACGTCGACTACCAGCACGGCCACGCTGCACCGTCAGTGGTCTCACCAATGGTGACGCCTACACCTTCAGTGTGGCCGCCATCAACACCGTCGGCACGGGTTCCTTCTCGAGTGCCTCAAACGCCGTGACGCCCGCCACCGCTCCCGGTGCGCCGACCATCGGGACCGCATCAGTAGGAAATACTTCGGCGTCGGTCACGTGGAGCGCACCTTCGAGCAACGGCGGCAGTGCGGTCACCGGCTACACGGTGACGGCGGACAACACGACCACGTCACTATCCACGACCGACGCCTGCCCTACTTCGACCACCAGTACGGCCACGAGCTGTATCGTCAGTGGTCTCACCAATGGTGACGCCTACACCTTCAGTGTGGCCGCCATCAACACCGTCGGCACAGGTTCGTTCTCGAATGCCTCGAATGCGGTGACGCCCTCCGCGACGCTGCCGAGTGCACCGACCATCGGGACTGCGACGGCGGGCGACACCACGGCCACAGTTACCTGGACTGCACCTTCGAGCTCCGGCGGTAGTGCGATCACCGGCTACACGGTGTCAGCGCACAACGCGACCACGTCAGCGAACACGACGGATGCATGTTCGACCTCGACCACGAGCACGACTACGAGCTGTACGGTCAGCGGCCTTACCGACGGTGATTCTTATACCTTCAGCGTGGCGGCCATCAACACGGCGGGTACGGGCACCTTCTCCAGCGCTTCCAACACTGTGACGCCCGCTACACAGGGCGGCGGTGGCGGTGGCGGTGGCGGTGGCGGTGGTGGCGGTGGTGGCGGTGGAGGCGGAGGCGGAGGCGGTGGCGGCGCGCCGGCAGATGCACCACCACCCTCGGGCTTACCGGCGAGCGATTTTGGACCCCCAACCTCGGCGAGCACATCGGCGACCGCGTCGACCACACTGAACGAGACGTCGGGGGGATTGAGCGTCACCATCACCGTTCCCGCGGGGGCGTTGCCCGATGGTACGACGCTGAGCATCTATCCCATTAGCAACACCACGGCTCTGAGCGGGGATGTGCCCGCTGGTAACTCCTACGTGGTCGGACTAGCCGTGTCCTGGGAGACGGCGAGCGAGACGTCGCCGAATTCGACGTCACCGATCACGATGACGATCACCGATCCGAATATCAAGGCTGGCGACACCATCTACCAGCTCAACTCCAGCGGACTCGTGGCGGTCGGCACGGCTTCGGTCGACGGAACAATCACACTTAAATTCTCGAGTGACCCGGTGTTCGCCGTCGCCGCGAAATTGGAGGCCCAGACGAGTTTGAGCGTGTCGGCGTCAGCTGGCATGGTGGGCAAGGGTGATGCACTCACGGCGAGCGGCGGATCAGGTACCGGGGCCGTGACCTACAGCGCGACCAACGGAACGGCCAAGGGTTGTGCGATTACGAACGGCCAACTCACGGCAACGAGTGCTGGTACGTGTCTCGTGACCGCCGCTAAGGCCGCGGACGCTACGTACGCGGCGACGACCTCACCAGCTACGAGTGTGACGTTTGTGCTGCCAGCGAAGCCGGGAGCGGTCTCGATAAACTTCTCCGGTACTACGAGCGCGTTGAGCGAGTCGGGTCGCAAGGCACTCGTCGCTCTCGTGACGAAACTGGTGGTGGGCGCAGGTGCCGTGATCACCGGCTACGCGAACGGGAACAAGCAACTCGCAGCGGCGCGAGCCAATGTGGTCAGACAGTTTCTCGCTACTCGCTTAAAGGTGCGCGCGACGCTCCTTGGTTCGCACGCTGGTTCGAACAAAGTCGTCATTGTTACCTCAGCGCAGTAGCGGGCTAGGGGGGATCGCCTCGCGGTCAATTGATCGGGGTGACGAAGACGTATATTCCAAGAGTCCTGCACCGTTGAACTCATGAGGTACGTAGCTGGTGCGAGCCCTTCAGTTCAGTGACGTCGTTGTACCTGCGCCTTGACTATTACCATTGGCCAACGGCTCGAGCCCACCTGGACGATGGGCACCCTGGTGCCACAACTTTCAATATCGCCGGACCTTGCAATCAGCGCAATAAGCGCCCACGTCCTACGCAACTTGTTGGGTGTTCGCGCCGCCGTCTTCTCGGTGTCGTTCCAGAATGAATCATCGGATTCTCTACTTTCTTAATTGAAAATATCGAAATTGTATGAAAACGCTCGATTGATTTGTGAGTCGTATGCGCACGGTCGCGATCACGCCGTTTCTTTGGTTCTTGAAAGGGAAGTGAATGCCTCGTACGAGAAGTTTGCTTTCAGGAAAGGACCATCGTATTTCATACCAATGCAAGATATCTAGGAAATCGGAGGCGTAACTGGTTACTATATGTCCCAACACCATCAAACCGACTGATCAAAGGGGAGTTGTGAAGCGTCTACTAGCTCAGCATTGTTGCGGTGACACTCGTTCCAACATCCCTGTTTGCCGCCAACGCATTGTCGAACGTCAGTGCCGGCGCGTCAAGTGCGAAGGCGAATTCGACGTCGACCGCGTGCACGTATACGACAACGATTGGTAAGCCTTCGCAGTATCAGTACTTCCCTGGAAGCGCCGGTTCAGTGGAAACCGTGTACCGCGCACATCCCACGGTGACCTCGACGAGTACCTCCACGTACGGTTCGTACAGCCTTCCGAACACGTATTCAACTACGTACTACGGTACCGACACCTACGGCTACCCGACGACGTACGGGACGTACTACTACACGGACTATGGCTACGGCACCGACACATATACGTACCACTACTACGGGACGGCGACGGACACCTCCACTTCGTATGGCGTTGACACGTACGAGTCGTACTACAACATCATCAATACGAGTTTGGGTTATCCGACCACCTACGGCACCTACTTCGGATCGCCGACCACTAGGACGACGACGTCCGGACCGGTCGTGACGATCACGACCCACCACCATGTGCACAATCACACGACTACTACGAGCTACACGACGGTAACTGGAAGTACCTACACAACGTCAACGCAGGCTGCGGTGCCAACTATAGCTTCGTACTACACGTACGCCGGAGAGCCGACAGTGACCAGCACCAGCACGTACGCCATTCCGTCTTACTACACCGACACGTACTACTCGTACTACGGCGTGCCGATAACGTACACTTCGTACGCCTTCGGCACCGACACATATACGTACTATTCCCAAGGCACGGCGACGTACTACGGAGCACCAACGAGTTACGGAACGGACACTTATTACGGTACGTACCAGTTGAATGACACCTACGGACCATTTACGTACTACTCAACGAGCACTTCAACGGGTGGGCCCACGACAGTGTCGACTGAGTTAGTCGGTGGATCACCCGGAGGCAGGGCCCTATTGAGTGCGGGCACACCAACGACGACGCAGAGTCACTGCATACCAGTCGTCACGTTGACCGTGCCACCGACGGGATCGGCCAACACGGGATCGTCGTACACGGTGACCCCGACGACGAACGACCCACCTGGACTCTCCTACTCGTCACAGACGCCAACGGTGTGCACGGTGAACCCGACCACGGGTGCGGTCACGTTCTTGATGGCAGGAACGTGCATCATCAAGGTGACGGTAACAGCGACAGCGGGCTTTACGGGCACGGCGACTGCGAATCAGACGATCACGGTGAGTAAAGGTCCACTTCGGGTCCTTGGACTTTGCCGCTTTGCCTTCGACAAGTACGTAATTACGCCACAGTGCAAGGCGGAACTAAATGTCATTGCTAACGCAATAAAGTCAAAGGGTTTGACCTCAATCGTCGTGCAAGGGTACGCCAGCATTCCCGGCAACCCTTCGATCAATAACCCGCTCAGCCAGAACAGGGCGCTCGCAGTGCAGGCCTACCTGAACAACTTGCTGCAGGGGCTCGGTATCACCGTGAGTATTAGTGCCCACGGATACGGTCGACCGGACCGAAGCAGACTGAGGCGTACATCTACTACTAACTGCCGACTCGAAACTTAGGGTCGACGGAAGTCTGATGGAACCTGGATTTGGCGATTGCTTGAACTGCTGGCGCGGTCGTGAGGATGGACTGTGCCGAAAGCAGGTTTGACGAGCCATGGCCAAGGTGGCCCGACTACTTCCTACTAATGTGATGGGCCATGGCACGAAAGCTGCCTCGCAAGACAATGATCATTATCGATTGCGCCGTGGTCGCAGTCATTATTCTGGTGGCGTTGTTCGTGTACGCCGAAACACGGACGAGTTCACCAGGCGGTGCTCAAACGCCCAACAGTTACGCGGTGCAAGGCATTGCTGCGTTCAAGTCGGGCAACCTGCCACTGGCAGGCGAGCTGTTCAAGAAGGAGATTTCGGCCGCCGGTTCAGCAAAGACCCAAAAGGGACTCGGCTATTACAACTTGGGAACGGTGGCGGTTCGATTGAATGGCGTGAAGGAGGGGCTAAAGGATTATCAACTCGCCGTATCACTCTCCCCCCATTCACGGTCGCGTGGATGACGTTGGCCATCACTGAAGGGTCAGTTCACAACCTCAAATTGGCGCTTGACGATTACAACAGTGTGCTCGCTTACGATCCCACTCTCGCCCAGGGGCTCTTCAATTCTGGTGTCATTCTCTACGATCAAGGTTCTAAGACCGAGGGAATTGCACGAATCAAGAAGGCGATTCAGTTGGCGCCCACACTTTCTTCCCAGTTGCCCAAGAACATCAGTCTGACTTGAGCACGCCGTACGAGGGCTGAACTGACATGGATATCTTGACTCGATTGCCATAGTGAGTGGCAGCAGTGCAGGACGGTGACCTCGTGATGAGCATTCACCATTGAAGAACTCAGTGAGGTTCACGCAGTCGCTTGTGCGAGAATGTTCGTCGACTCCACTCTTCACCTGGTCTTTGAATGCACTCCACATCGAAACGCGAAGTTTCGTTCAAACTAACTGGACTTATCGAACGTAAACGTAGATGAACTTGCCGGCATAGATGAGATGGAAGTTTCGATGAAACCAAGGGAGCAGCGAAGTACCCAGGGAATGTAAGGACCATTCGCATGGCTGAATACGACGTACTGCGCCTGTTCAAAGTAGCGCTTCCATTCGAGAGAGAACGCTTCGGGAGGTCGCTTTACGCCGTATCCCCAAGCCATGTACATGCCGTAGGGATCGACGACGTCGGGGCAACTCGGTGAATTGGAGATCATTCGGTTGGAGTAGATCCCGAGTGAGACCTCGTTGTACACCACGCACGCGCCGGGCGGGATGAGCCTGGTGATGACGGCCGTCGACGCGTACCGTAACCCTGAGCGGTCCGCACTGTTCTCGTAGGTTCGCGAGGTCCATAACGCGAGACCGGCGATGAGACACAAAACCAACACCGAGACGAAGACCCGGGTCAGTTGCTGGATTACTCGTGCGATGCCAATTTTGTCGGCCAGCGCGGAAAAACTTGTTCCGCAGCGCGCGAGACTTATCGCCAGGACGGCCAGGAGGAACGGGTCGATGAAATAGCCGTACCAGATGTAGTACTACGTGGGGTGCCAGAAGTCCCATGAACGTGATCAAGGCTGCAAGAAGAAAGAACGAGTCGGCGATAGTCACTCGGGCGGACTGTCGATAGCCGACGTAGACCACGACGGCGAGGCCCACGAACGCTGCCGACGCAAGGGCGATCGAAGGTTCGAGCGAAGTGCCTAAGAAACCGGTCATGTCGACGAGACGAGTTCCAACCCCAAGGTATGCCGCGGGGGTGATTGTCGCACCAGCTGTTCGACGATCACTTGGAGATGAAGTTGGTGGGCGCGGCCACGAAGAACGGCGAGGCGATGACCACGAACGACGCGAAAGCCGAACCCGCGAGGATGAGAACCCGTTTGCGATAGCGAGGGGTTAAGCAAATCAGTGCGGCTAGCAGTGGAAAGACGGCCCAAAGTTTGACCAGCACGGCGAATCCAAAGAGCAAGCCTCCAATCATGAGACGCCGCGTGCTTATTTCCACGTCATCGGACTCGCTTGGGAAGAGGACCACGGCGGCGAAGGACGAAGACCAGACAATACGGCTCGAGTTTGGCGCTCGAGCTGATGAGATAGGCGACGGGAAGGATGGCGAGACCGCCGCCGGCGATGACCATTGCGAGACGACCGCGGTGGCGCACGAGCCACGCGAGCAACCCGACGTTCGATGCGGTAACGAAGGCACTGAAAACCTCGGGTGAGTTGGAAGCCAAGGTGAGAACTGAAGATTCGGCCCAGGGCCGCCAGTGGACTAAAGAGAACGACGATGCCCGGTGGCTGCACGAACGTGAAGTCTCGATACGGCAGGGCCCCGTAGACCAGATGTAGCGCCGCCCCGAAGTACACCCCCGAGTCGTAATTCGACACAAGACCCGGAACGCTCAGTTGCCAGAGTGACATGACCAGACTGAGCAGACCGAGTCCGAGTGAAATTTGTAACGAGGAGAGCGTCCACCATTGTCGTTGCGTCAGCGGAGCGGTGTACTCTTCAACGTCATTCTCCGGTGCTGCGCCCACATTGTTCCTTCAACGTCGCTGAAAACGCCATTCTTACTGATATGGCATGAGTGAGTGGGAAAGTTCTCACGAAATCCGAATTTTCACCGGGAGTCTCCTGCGCATCGCGAATTCGAATTGTCCAATCCAGGACGCACAGGATTGGCGAGAGGTGCACTTTGGTGCTGCGGGCATCACCGCAGTTTGATAATGCTATTTCCACGCTCGTTCACAACACGATACGGTCGTGCTCTCGTCTCCTGCAATCAGTAAAAGCCCGATCAGGTTCCGGCGTTCGCATCATCTTCCGGGGTAGAGGCGCTTTGCCATGTGATCCGCCGAGGGACAAAGATTGCGAAACAGATCCCAGCGATTGCAAGAAGGAAGAGCGGAAGGTACCAGCGGAAGCCTTGGTATCTGAAGATCACCGTGTGGACGCCCGCGGGGACTGGCACCGACACCACGGCGGGCGCGAGCATCTGGGTCGGCACTAGATTCCCGTCAACGAACGCCTGCCAGCCAGGATCGAACGACGCCGCGAGCACTACGTTGCCCGCTCGTCGCAGTTCAAATGTCCCCGACGCCTCGCCATTCGTGAGATTGATGTGGTCGGACAGCACGGTACCGATGGGACCTTGGGGTCGCTGGCT
>CAWICL010000044.1:0-24354 GCA_963834545.1 uncultured Acidimicrobiaceae bacterium
CAGGTGGCCCGCCAGACGTTCGGCGTCTGACGAGCCGTTTGCCATGAGCGCTTCGGCGCGATCGGCGAGTCTCGAGGCGCCGCCGGCGAGTTCGGACATCTCGACAGCGATCGCGCGGTCGTTCGCCGGCTTCAAACTCGCGGGATTGCCGTCCCACCAGCCCCCGTAGAGCCGCCAGATGTTGTGCACGATGAATTCCGGCTCGTCATAGACCGGTTGGAGAAACGCGCGACCGGCCAGACGCGCCGGCGAGACCACCGAGCTCACGACGTCGCTCAGTCGAGCTCCGGCGTTCATCATGGCAAGTGTCTGGTCAACGATGTCCTCGAGGAATTCCGCGGTTTCATTGAGTGCCTGGTTGATCCGCTCGGCGCCGATGATGGGCATACCGTGACCCGGGAGCAAGAATTGCGCGTCGAGTTCGGCCATGCGGCGAAGCGCCTGGGCCCATTCTCGTGGAAAGCGTTGGACCTTTTGCGGGTTGCCGGCGTTCGGACTCGACCACACGAAGAGGTCGCCCGTGCACAGGACTTTCTTTTCGGGAATCCAGGTTACCGTCGCGTCGTCGGTTTCACCTTTTTCGTGACGGAGTTGGATGTCGAGACCGCCAACGTTCAAGGTGTGTTCGAGCACGTACGTCTCGTCGGGGTAGCGATACGAGGTCGGCCACACGAGGTCCTTGATGCCGAATTGGCGGCGATTGACAATCTGGTTATAACCGGCGGTCATGACGTAGCGGTCGAATCGTCGTGGCATGTGCTCGTGCGCTACGACGTGTGGGCGACGCCATCCGTTACGGGTGGCTTCCTCTTCGAAGATGCCAACGCCAAAGACGTGGTCGATGTGTCCGTGCGAGAACACCGCGGTGTTGAGTGGTGCCTTGGTCCAGGTACGAAGTTCTTCGTGCATGCGCGGTGCGGTGAAGGCCGAACCGGTATCGACCATGAAGAGTCCGTCGTCAGTCGCGAAGGCCGAGCAATTGCCAAAGGTGGGCAAGAACGCCACACCGTCGGTGATCTCGGCGAGTTGGCCACCAAAAGTGATGGGGTGGTGTTCCTTAATCGACGCTTCGCCCCGCCAGAGACGATCAGCCAGTTCGACGATGTCCACGTCGAGTTACTTGTCGGCCTCGGGCTTGGTCTCGGCGGCCTTGGCGGCCGTTTCGTCACTGGCCTTACCGGCCTTCAGTCCCTTTTCGAACTCAGTCTTCGCTGATCCGAGGTTGCGAGCCAACTTGGGGATCGCCGCACCACCAAAGACCAATACAGCAACCACGATGACCACGATCAACAGGTCGGGTCCAAAAATTTCGCCTACGAACACTGTCTTCTCCTTTGACGTGCTTACGGCCACAGTAGTGCGCCCAGCAAATGACGATACATGGCGCCAGCACCATTGAGAAGACTGCGTTTTTCGACCAGAATGCTTCGATGCCAACGTGGCCCCGACAAACGCTTCGAGACGCCCTGAGCGTGGCGCTCGCGGTTGGCTTCTACGGTGTGGCCTTTGGTGCAGCGGGGGTCGCTGCAGGTTTCTCGGTCCTCCAGACCAGCCTCTTTTCACTCTTGACTTTCACCGGAGCGAGCCAATTCGCTGCGGTGGGTGTGGTTGCTTCGGGTGGCGCGGGACTCAGTGCCATTGGTGCCGCCGCGCTCATCGGGACGAGAAACGCCCTCTACGGCATTCAAATGTCGCCGCTGTTGAACGTGAAGGGTCTGCGACGCGTCGCCGCGGCCCAAGTGACGATTGACGAGTCGACCGGTGTCGCCCTCTCGCAGGTTTCGAGAGGTACCCACGCAATGCGTGCCGGTTTTTGGTTCACCGGCATTGGTGTCTACGTCTTTTGGAATCTCTTCACGTTGCTCGGCGCCCTGGGGGCAAAGGCGCTCGGTGATCCGGCCTCGTGGGGACTCGACGCGGCGGTGCCCGCGGCGTTTCTCGGCCTCGTCTGGACTCGAATCACGTCGTGGTATTTAAAAATGGTTGCGCTGTGTGCGATGCTCTTCGCCCTGCTCGTGACCCCGTGGTTTCCCGCGGGACTGCCAATCATTGCCTCGGTGTTGGTGGCGATTGCTTTTGGATGGTCCGAACGTTGAGTTCGACCCTCACCTGGAGCGTCTTGCTCGTGACGAGCGCGGTGTGTTTCTCATCAAATGGCTCGGTTACGTCGTTCCCGACAAGTGGCTCGCCAGTGCTCGCCTGCAACGCATCAACGCACTGGTGCCCATAGCGCTGTTGAGCGCCCTCGTCATCGCCGAGGGACTCGTGACCAAGACCCACGTCGTGATTGATCATCGCCTTGCGGGTTTACTCGCGGCGCTCGCGGCACTCATCGCCAGAGCACCGTTCCCGGTCGTCGTTGTCGTCGCGGCGGTGACTTCAGCGCTGGTGTATCACCTTCACTAGCCGGCGAGCGCGACGCCGAGCACGAGAGCGAGGATCGAGCCCAACGCGCCGATGCCCGCGAACATGCCTCGACGTTTTGGATCCTTGGCCTTCGTGTGAAGAAACGTGCCCAGTCCGGCAATCACGACACAGAGCATTTTGATCCCAAAGACCGCGTTCCAACTCGAGGCGGCGTTGGCGTGGTTGATCGCGAGGTAGTTCCACACGCCCGTGACGACGAGAAGCCAAAAGGCGGGCCAACTGAGACGGACCAAAGGCCCGAGCGATCTTTTGGGGCGCGCCTTCACCAAAGGTCCGCCCATGGCGAGGAGTCCCAGAATCACGAATTGACCGCCCACCCAAATTGTCGCCGCGAAGACGTGAAGACTCAGGCGAAGAATCGTGAGCGAATCGGCGAGTTGGAGCTGTTGGGTTCCGAGCATCACGTGGCTCACTATTTACCCTGCCAATTCGCGGGTCGCTTCTCGGCGAACGCGACCGCACCTTCAATGGCGTCAGCACTCCTACCAATCGTGCCGAAGGCATCGTCATTGACCTTCCAGGCGTCCTCTTCGCTCATCTCGGCGGCGAGTCGCATGACGTGCTTGGAAGCGCGAACCGCGAGTGGCGCGTTCATCGCAATTCGCTCGGCGAGGGCGATCGCGGCGTCGAGCACCTGGTCGCTGGGCACCACCTTGTTGACGAGGCCGAGTTGATAGGCGCGCGTTGCGTCAATGGGATCAGCGGTGAGTGCGAGTTCGAGCGCGAGCGCGAGCGGCACGCGCTTGGGCAGGCGGATCAGTCCACCCGCGCCCGCGATGAGACCTCGTTGGGCCTCGGGGATGCCGAACTTGGCGTGATCAGCCGCGACCACGAGGTCACAACTGAGCATCATCTCGAATCCACCAGCCAGCGCCGATCCGTTCACCGCGGCAATCAGCGGTTTGGGGAAATCACGCTTCGTGATGCCCCCAAAGCCCTTGTCGGTGATCGGGAACTCACCGGTCGCGAAGGCCTTCAGATCCATGCCCGCTGAGAACGCCTTGTCGCCCGCACCCGTCAAGACCACGACCCAGACGTCGTCGTTCTTCTCACAGTCATCCAGGGCGTCACTCAGCGCGAGCGCGGCGGCACGGTTCATTGCGTTACGCGCTTCGGGTCGGTTCAAGGTCAAGAGTTCGACGTGCCCACGTCGTTCCCGTAGCAGTTCGTCAGCCATCAGATCTCCCTTCGTCACCCCGCGCGGTGCCGAGACGAACGCTAGTGGAGTTCGCCGCGCGCCAGCGTGCGAAACTACCTGCAATGCCCGACCGCCCGTACGTGCTCGCCACCCTCGAGGGCTACGCGGTGGAGGGTGGCTTTGATCGGGCCAACGAACCGGCGACCTGTTACGCACCAACGATCGCTCTGGGACGCCACGCCGGGCCCGGCGACGCCGAAGGACTGTGGCGAGACTACGAAGACGTGTTGACGGTCGCGGCGTCGATCGGACTCGATGGCGTGCGTCTGGGCGTCGAATGGGCTCGGATCGAGCCACGCCGCGACCTCTTTGACCTCCAGGCGCTCGAACGCTACGCCCAGGTCATTGCCTTCGCGCGCTCACTCGATCTGCGGGTGAGCGTGTGTTTGGTGGGTGGCGCGTGGCCGTCGTGGCTCGGTCTCGAGGCGTGGCTTCTGCCTTGGGTCGAGCCCCGAGTTCTCATCTACGCGCGTCGAGCACTCGACGAACTCGGCGAGATCGACGGCGTGGTTCCCTTTGCCGACGCGAAGGGTTTGGTCGAGCAAGGGTTTCTTACCGGCACGGCGCCACCGTGGCGACGCGCTGCGAGGCACGACGTATCGAGCGCTCTCGAGCAGATGGCGCGTATTCGTACGGTGCTCAGCGAGGACTCGACGATCGGACCATTGCTCGTAAACAATCCATTGACGCTGGGTCTCGACCCTGACGCCCTCGCGGAGGCACTTCGAACGACGAGTGATGAGATCCATCTTCGTTCCCTCGTGAAGGGCGTCGGGCCAACCCAAGCGCCCGAGGGACTACTGGCGCGACACAACGGCGTGTGGCGTGTGGTGCCGGGCACCGAGATCCTCGAAGTGCTTGGCTAATTCCCTTCAGAATTGAGATCGTGGGGAGTGTCGCGACGTCGGCGAATGAAATAGAACGCGGCGATGACGAGAGTCACGACCACGAGAACAGCGATGCCAAACCAGTTCGAATAACGCTCGATTCGCGCGAGTCCAGAACCGGCGAAATAACCGAGCAACGTGAAACTGACTCCCCACGCCAAGGCGCCCGCAGCATTGGCCGCGAGAAAAACGCGATAGCGCATTTCGCTCATTCCCGCGAGTCCGGGCATGACCGCGCGCAAGAAGGCCGTGAATCGACCGAAGAACACGTAATAGGGACCTCGCTGGCGCAGCCCTTCGAGCGCTCGGTTGAGGTCAGCTTTTCGCTTGTCAAAGATCCGAAGAGCTAAGAGTCGATGCCCGAAACGTTTTCCAACGAAGTAGCCAACCGAGTCCCCGAGTATCGCCGCCACGACGACCAAGCAGCACAGCGCCACGATGTTGACACGACCTTGACTCGCGACGACGCCCGCGACGAGCACCGACGTTTCGCCAGGCAGCACGAACCCGAAGAACAGCGCCGCTTCGCCAAAGACCAAGAGCGCCACCACGGCGTAAACCAGACCCGCCGGAAGTGACTGAATCTTTTCGATGAAGAACGAAACGATCGACGCGTTGACCATCTGTCCATTGTGGTGCATGAAGGCTTGGGAACCCCTGAAGAAGTTCGCTCTCTAAGGATTCGTTAAAGAGTTCATTCGCGTTGGCTAAGGCCTCGTTGACGTATGCGAACATAGACCGGTGAAAACTGCTCCGACGAATCGCTCGCGAAGAGAACGCCGGCTCCCCTTGCGAGCACCGGTTCGTGCGTGGGTGCTATCCGAATGGGCGCTCCTGCCCTTACGGCTCTTCTTGGGTGCGACCTTTCTCTTCGCGGGTCTTCAGAAGTTGGCGAATCCAAACTTCTTCAAGGCCTCCCAACCTGCGTCGATCCAAGCACAGTTGCTCGGCTCGATTCGAACCAGTCCCGTGGGGTCGCTGCTTCGTCCCCTGCTGCACGCAGCGGTACCCATTGGCTACACCATTGCCTTCGGGGAGGTCGCGATCGGCCTCGGGGTCTTGATCGGTCTTTGGACGCGCGCGGCCGTCATTAGCGGTCTCGTGCTTTCTTTCATGTTGTTCTTGACCGTGAGCTTTCATGCGTCGCCCTACTTCACGGGGGCTGACATCGTCTTCTTCTTCGCCTGGATGCCCTTCATCCTCGCCGGTGGTGGATCTCGTCTATCGCTCGACGGTTGGCTCGCCCGGCGCGCCGCGGCGAGGGAGGGCTTCGTGCCCGCGAGTTTCGTACCGATTGCCTTCGCGTCGGTGCAACGTATGTGCGGCAACTTCTCCGAGCAGGATTCGACCTGTCGGGCGCGTCAGAATCGTGCGTGCGACCAAGCCGTGTGTCCGGTGCTGATTGGTGCGCACGCGCCGGTGGCGACGAGCACCGCACTCGATACGCTCGACCGTCGCACGCTCGTGCTCGGTGCGGGTGCCGCGGCGATTGTGGGTGCGGGCGCCGCAATCGCGGGCGCCTCGACGATCGAGGTGGGACGACTCACCAACAAGTCGTCGGCGGCGTCTTCGACCAATCAGTTGACGCTGGGAACGACGACGACTAGTACGCCACCCACAACCACGACGACGCCACCGACCACGCTGAAGAGCGTGACCCCAACGACAACACCGGTCACGCCAACCACCGCGCCCGTTACAACGACGAGCGAACCAGTAACGACCACGACCGCCGCGAAGAAGTTGGGCACGCTCCTAGGTTCCGCCAGTCAGGTCAAGGTGGGTGAACCCGCCGTCTTCACGATTCCGACGACGGGAGATCCCGGCATCATCTTTCAGCTGAGTCCAGGTCAATTCACCGCCTACGACACGGTTTGTCCGCACATGGGCTGCACCGTGCAGTTCTCGCCGTCGGCCGACTTGATGATCTGTCCGTGTCACCATTCTGAATTTCTCGTCAAGAACGGCGACGTGATCTCTGGCCCTGCGCCACATGGTCTCACCACGCTCAAAGTCGTAGAAGGGTCTGACGGTAACCTCTACCTTCAATGAGTGAAGTTCAACGAAGAGTCCTCGTCATCGAAGACGACCAGGATTTGGCTCGCGCGGTGGCGGACCTCTTGTCTGACGAGGGATTCGTCGTCGAGCAGCGCTTCGACGGTGAAAGTGGCTTCGCTCGCGCGCGCGACGGCAGGTTCGACGTGATCGTGCTCGACCTTATGTTGCCGCGACGAAACGGCTTCAGCGTCTGTTTGGACTTGCGCAACGCTGGGGTCAACACACGATTGCTCATGCTCACCGCGAAGGACGGCGAGATGGATGAGGTGGAGGGTCTCGAAGTCGGAGCCGATGACTTCTTGCGTAAGCCCTTCGAACGTTCGATCCTGCTCGCGAGGATCAACGCGCTCCTTCGACGATACGACCGCGACCGTCCTCAACGTCTCGACGTCGGGCCTGTTTCGATTGACGCGCTGCGACGAAAGACCACGTCGAACGGACGAGAAGTGATGTTGACTCCGCGCGAGTTCGCGCTCCTGGAGTATTTGATGAGTAACGCTGACGTTCCACTGGCCAAGAGCGACATTCTCGCGGCCGTTTGGGGAAGTGACTTCGAAGGTGATCCCGATATCGTCGAGGTCTACATTGGCTATCTGCGACGCAAGATCGACGCGACGGGTCAAACGTCGATCATCCGAACGGTTCGAGGCGTTGGCTACACCGTGTCTGGCGGGTAATGAAGTTCACGCGCAACTCTCCATTCGCGCCCGCCTCACGCTGTTTTTCGTGCTCGCCATCGCGATCATTCTCGCCTTCACGGCGTTTGCTCTCGTGAGTCTGGTACATCGATCGCTGGTGACGAGTGCGTCGAATCAGATCGACACCACCATGTCCCAGGCCCAAGAGCGACTCGTGAACGAGCCCTTGTCATTCTCGCGAAGGGTCTCGATACCCATGCACGGCAACGTGGTCGTCCAAGTCACCAACCTCTCGGGCACCAAAGTGTGGGCGGCGAGTTCGGCGATCATCAACGCGCCGGTACTGGCCGTGACGCGAAGCGACTTCGAAGCGACGAACGGACTCGCGGTGGTCTTGCGTCACGACCGCGCGGCGTCGCCCTACGTGGGCGAAGTGAGTCTGGGTCAGGTGGAGACAGTCTCAACACCCAAGGGCGCGGGACTCATCTTTGGCTTCGTCTACGGCGGACCGATTGATCACAGCGTGACGATCCTGCTCGCAAGCGTGGCGGTCTCGTTCCCCTTGTTGTTGTTACTCTCGGGAACCTTGATCTGGCTCGGTATTGGACTGGCGCTGGCGCCGGTGGAATCCATTCGACGTCGCGTGGACGCCATCGCCGCCCAAGATCTCTCCCAGCGCGTGCCCGTCACGGGAGGTGATGACGAGATCGCTCGCATGGCAAAGACGGTGAACGAGATGCTCGACCGACTCGAGGCGGCTTCAAAGTTCCAGCAAGAATTCGTGTCCAACGTGAGCCACGAGCTACGTAGTCCGCTGACGACACTGCTCGCGACCGTCGATCGAACCACGAGCGACCACGAGCAGACGAACTGGGACGAGGTCACCGCAACGATCCTTCGCGAGGGACGACGCCTCGACGCGCTGATCGACGACCTGTTCTGGCTTGCGAGAAATGACGAATTTCGTGTCGAGTCCCAGCGCCTCGACGTCGATCTGGACGATTTGTTGTTCGAAGAGGCCCAGCGAGTCCGGTCGCTGAGTGGCCTCAACGTCGATACCTCCAAGGTGACGCCGACGCGCGTCACGGGTGATCCAGCGATGCTCAAGCGCATGATACGAAACGTCGTTGACAATGCGCTGCGCTACGCCCAGAGTGACCTGCACTTCGCGTGTTCGTACGCGGGCGAGTTCGCGACTTTGAGCGTGGGCGACGACGGTGAAGGCATCGACGTCTCGACCAGTCAGCGGCTCTTTGATCGCTTCGTGCGCGCAGACCCCGCGCGAAGCCGCCACTCGGGCGGCACGGGTCTCGGGCTCGCCATCGTCGCTGAGATCACGGCCCAGCACGGCGGGTCAGCGCGTTTTGTCGAGGTGTCCTCGGGAACCTTGATCGAACTTCGAATTCGCCGTGACGGCAAGGCGTCCTAAGTCGCTCGAAGCGATTCTCCTGACTCGTCCCAGTAGAGTCAGGAAATGAACGCAACGGAACTCTCTGAAACAACTGCCGACCCGATCCAGTTGATCGGGATGAGCTTTTACTTTGTCCCCTCGACTGCCGAGCGCGCCAAGGACCACGGACTCAACGTCTTTGAGTTTTACGGTCTGGGTCGCGGCGGGGTTCTGGGTGATGTCGATTTCGACACCGTCTTTGAGGCCTTCACGTTCTTCTCCCCCTCGGCGATGGACATGCTCTGGAGCAAATCGCGCGAGAAGGCCACACCCGATGAGGTCGCACCTTCGCACCTCCAAGCCGCGTACGCCTTTGCCGACGACACGTTTGGTGCCGTGCCCACCGAGGTGCTCGCTCGATTCGCGCACGCGGTCTTCAAGGTCGCCAACGCCGTGCCGAACGGACAGTACGCGCTCTTTGACGGCTACAAGAAGTTTGAGGAACCACAGAACCCCGTGCACGCGGCCTACCTTGGTGCGATCCTCATGCGTGAGTTGCGCGGGTGCGTGCACATCGACGCCGTGCACGAAGTTGGGATCACCTCGGCCGAGGCCGCGTATCTCCAAGATCCCTTCATCTTCAAACTCCACGGATACGGCGATGACGAGGTGCCCGAAGTGACCCCCGAACTCGAAGCCAAGAAGAAGAGGGCCGAAGAGATCACGAGTGCCGGCGTGGCGTCGTATTTCGAGGTGTTGAGCGACGAGGAGCGCCAGGCGTTTCACGACGGAACGATCGCGATGAACGAGGCATTAAAGAGCCCGGTCCCGGTTTCCGCCTAGGGATGAACGTTCCGGGTCTACCGCGTTCGACACGCTCGAGACTCATGTTGGTGCTCACGCTCGCCGCGTGCACCGAGGTCGTTTGGACCATCTACATCGGGTTGTACCTGCCCCCGCACTACGTCGCGGTCCATTGGAACCTCGCCTGGGTGGGTCTGGACGTTGCCCAGATCATCATGCTGCTCGCCTCGGCGTGGGCCGCGTGGCGACGACGCGCCATCCTTTCGTTGTTCGCCACGTCCGCGGCGACCTTGTTGCTCATTGATGCCTGGTTCGACGTCACGACCGCGCGTCGCGGCGACATTCTCCAGAGCGTGCTCTTCGCGGTCGTGCTCGAGGTGCCCTGGGCCTTGGTCTTGTTCTGGTTGACGAGGCGCACTATCCGCCAGATCAGTCACGTGCGATACGACGACCAGCCCATGTTCAAAATGATGATCCCCGAGTCCAGCGATAACCCGTTCCTCTAAGAGACGTGCGCGCCTTCGAGTTCGAGCAAAAAGCGCTTGACGGATTCACCACCGCCGTAGCCACCAAGTCCATGCTTGGCGACGACGCGATGACACGGCACGATCACCGGCCACGGGTTCGCGTGATTGGCGTTGCCCACGGCGCGCATCGCGCGCGGGCGCTTGACCGACTGGGCGACCTCGCCGTAGGTGCGAACCTCGCCGTAGGGGATTGCTTCAAGTGCGCGCCACACGTCGTGCTGGAAATTCGTTGCCGCGACGTCACTGAGCTCGACGTCAAAGTGTTGACGAGTTCCGCGTAGGAATTGGTCAAGTTGACGCGCCGCGTCCTTGACGTGGCGCGGGCAGTCTCCGGCGCTGGCGCGAGACTTCTCGTGCGGGAGGCGCACCCGAGTGACGCCGTGTTCGTCGCCTTCGACGCCAAAGGTGCCAACGGGTGATTCGACGTTGATTCGATAGAGTTTCATCTCTCGTTTTTAGTCCGTATGGTCCGCTCGCGCCACGACTGGGTGGACGGATCGCGGCGAGATCGTGAAGAGAACTCGGACCTCGTCGGGTGACGTCCGGTTCAGATTGTGACATTCGTACCTAGCGCGAGTGCCTCGATTTTCCAAGACGGTGAAGGGCGGCTGCTAGAAACGAGGTATGAAAATTGCGCTCTATAAAGAGTCACGTGCCGGCGAGACTCGCGTCGCTCTCACTCCTGACGCGGTGAAGTCCCTGGTGGGTGACGGCTGGACCGTGCTCGTGCAGCGAGGCGCGGGAACGCTCGCCCATTTCAGCGACGCGGCCTATAAGGCCGCGGGTGCGAAGATTGAGACCGCTCCGAGTGGCGACATCAATTTGCGCGTGAACACGCCAACCCTCGCCGAAGTGAGAAGGCTGCCCGTCGGATCGATGCACTTGTCGTTCCTCTCGCCGTTGCTTGCGCCGTCAATTGTGAAGGCCCTGAACGCACGCAAGGTCACGGTGCTCTCCTTTGACCTCCTTCCACGTATTTCGAGGGCGCAGTACATGGACGCGCTCTCGAGCCAGGCGACGGTGTCGGGTTATCGCGCCGCGCTCGCCGGTGCGGAATACTTCGATCGCTTCTTCCCACTGCTCACGACCGCCGCGGGCACCATTCGTCCCGCAAAAGTGCTGGTGATGGGTGTTGGCGTAGCGGGGCTGCAGGCGATCGCGACGGCAAAACGATTGGGTGCGAAGGTGCGGGCCTACGACGTTCGCTCGGCCGCGAAGGAAGAGGCGGAGTCCGCTGGTGCGGTTTTCGTGAAACTCGGAGTTACCGCTGACGCCGCGGGCGGCTACGCCCGCGAACTGACCGCCGCTGAGCGCAAGGAGCAACAAGCGGCCCTGAAGAGCGAAGTTGCGAACTCCGACGTCGTCATCACGACCGCCGCGGTGCCCGGACGAAAGGCGCCGATCCTTCTTACGAGAGCGATGGTCGAAGCAATGGGCGAAGGCTCGCTCGTCATTGACATGGCCGCCGATGGTGGGGGCAACTGCGAACTCACGAAAGCGGGCGCGGTTCTTGATCACAAGGGCGTACGCATCGTGGGCCTGTCCAATCCCCCCGCCCAAATGGGTGCTCACGCGAGCTTCATGTACGCGAACAACGTCATGAAATTGCTGGCCCTGTTCGGTGCCAAGGGTGAGGTCAACCCGGACTGGAACGACGAGATCGTGATCGGGGTCACGGTCGCGAGCGGCGGGAAGATCCATCACGAACTAACCGCCAAGGCGCTTGGAGTCAAGCACGTCGCTCTGAGCCCTGAAGTGAAGGAGAACGACTAATGGGGAACGCCCTGTTGAGTACGCCACCGTCTTGATGCTCAGCATCTTCGTCGGGATCGAGATTATCTCGAAGGTGCCGAGCATTTTGCACACGCCACTGATGAGTGGTTCCAACGCAATTCACGGCGTGATCCTCGTTGGTTCGATGTTGGTGCTGGGAGCGGCGAACACGAATCTCGAAGAGGTGCTCGGATTTCTTGCCGTACTGCTCGCCACGCTCAACGTCGTGGGCGGATTTGTGGTCACGGACCGGATGCTCGAGATGTTCAAGGCAAAGCCCAAGACCGAGAAGAAGAATGAAGAGGTTGCTCAATGAGTCGCGGAACACTGATGGACCTCATCTATCTCTTCTCGGCGACGACCTTCGTGCTCGCCTTGAAGGGTCTGGGTAGCCCGAAGCGCGCGCGTTACGGCAACATGCTCGCGGCCTTTGGCATGATCGTCGCCATCGCGGCAACGTTCTTTAAGTACGTCGACGGACATTCGTTGCACCACGTGTGGCTCATCGCACTCGCGATGGGCATCGGCGTCATCATCGCGGTACCGGTCGCGCGATTCGTCCAAATGACCGCGATGCCCCAGTTGGTGGCGATCTTTAACGGTGTCGGTGGTGGTGCGGCGTCGCTCGTCTCGATTACCGAGTTCATGCACATCAAGTCAACACACCCCGCGACCTACGTCACGCTCGAGGTGCTCTTGGGCGTTCTGATCGGCACGGTCTCGTTTGCCGGCTCGGCGATTGCCTTCGCGAAGCTCCAAGAGATCATGACCGGACGCCCCATCACGTACCCGGGTCAGCAGTTCTTAAACGCGATCTTTGGTTTGGGCGCGCTCGCGCTCATCGTCATCATCCTCGCCACGGGTTCGACCTCGCTGCTCTGGGTCGTGCTCGCGCTCGCCGCGGTACTCGGAGTCGCCTTCGTCCTTCCCATTGGCGGTGCGGACGTGCCGGTGCTGATTTCACTGCTCAACGCCTTCACGGGTCTCGCGGTCGCCGCATCGGGATTCACCTTGGGCTCGAACCTGTTGATTGTCGCGGGTACGCTCGTCGGCGCCTCGGGTATCTTGCTCACGCGTCTCATGAGTAAGGCCATGGGTCGCAGTTTGACCAACGTCTTATTCTCCGCCTTCGGCTCGGTCATCACCGCTTCGGGAGACACCACGCGCGAGGACGGTCGATCGGTGCGCTCGGGAAGCCCCGAGGATGCGGGCGTCATGATGAACTACGCCAGTCGCGTCGTGATCATCCCGGGTTACGGTCTGGCCGTTGCCCAGGCCCAGCACGTGGTGCGCGAACTCGCCGAGGAACTCGAGAAGAAGGGCATCGAGGTCGTCTTTGCCATCCATCCCGTGGCGGGGCGTATGCCCGGACACATGAACGTGTTGCTCGCCGAGGCGAACGTCCCGTACGAACAATTGGTCGAGATGGACGAGGCGAACGTGGAACTACAGACCGCCGACGTCGCACTGGTCGTCGGGGCGAATGACACCGTGAACCCGCCGCCGTCGACGACAAATCCTCGCCCATCTACGGCATGCCCATCATCCACGCGGACCTGGCAGAAAACGTGTTGTTCTTGAAGCGTTCGATGCGACCCGGTTTCGCGGGCATCGAGAACGAACTGCTCTACAACCCCAAGACCACGCTCATCTTTGGCGACGCGAAGGACACGCTCACCAAGATTCTCGCGACCGTGAAGACCGGCTGATCTAGCGTTCCGGTTTCAGTCGCGAAGTGAAGAAGGCGAGCACGTCATCGAGTGCTTTACGCGTGGGTGAACCTTCCCGGTCCGAATAGTCCTCGGTGAACACCGAATGGGCACCCTTTCGATAGCCCCATGGATTTCCTCGGACGAATCAATCTCGACACCAATGAAGTTCGCGCCGAGTTCGTCGCGCAAGCGTGCGAAGCGCTCGGCGGCGCGGCCTTGTCGCCCGTGAAGCGAAAACCCATCACGCACAAGCCGTCTTGTACGCGTGACTTCACTACCGCGAGGTCGTCATTCGAGATTCCAATCGCTGCGACGCGACTTCGAAATCGGCAAGGGTAAGGATGGCTGGCTGAGAACCGGTGCGAGCATGACGTCATCGACACTCATGGCGAGCGCGAACCCTCCCGGTCAAACACATGCCGAGAGCCCCTACGCCCGGTCCTCCGCAGTGCTCGTGCTCGTGCTTCGCCAGCGCGCGCAAATAACGCGTGATCGGACTGGTCTTTTTGGTCGCGAACATGGTGAACTCACGGCTCACGCAACCGTGCGCCATCGATTGAAGGGCGTAACCCACCGAGATCGGCTTACCCGGCGTGCCAAAGAGGTCGGGCAACACCGCGGTGAAACCGTGTTGCGCGATGGTGCGTGCGAAGCTCGCCAGAGCGGCGTGATGCCGGGGACCTCGTGAATAACGATGATCGCCGGACCGGTGCCCGTGCGATAGACGTCGTGGACCTGTCGCGAGGCTTCGAACGGCTCCTTCGCAAATCCCTCGAGCACGTTCAAATCGGAGTTCGTAGCCACGCCGCTCCTCGTCTATGCGCTAAGCGCATCGAGCCGCTTCAACACCGCGGCATCAAGGGCTCGGGGGGCGGCAGCGTTCGCGCAGGAATCTGTTCGGGTCGGTCGCTCCGGCGATCACCGAACTGACCTGGTGATGACTGAGCAACCACGAGAACGCGAGGCTGAGCAGAGGTACGTCAATGGACGCGGCGTACTCGAGCAACGTCGCGACACGCGCTTGGAGTTCGTTACTCAACCAGTGCGTACTTCGCTCGGCGGGCATGTTCGCGAGGCGTGATCCCTCGGGCGGCGCAGATCCGGGTGTCACCTTTCCCGTCAAGAGTCCGTTGGCGAGGGGATAGAACGGCAAGAAACCGAGGGCCAGTTCGTCGCACGCCTCGAGCACGCCGTCCTTTTCGGGGTCGCGAGCGAGCAGCGAGTACTGGTTCTGGACCGAGACAAAGGGAACCTTCGTGCCAGCGGCCCGCTTGGCGTCGCGAAGCTGGGTGAGGTCGAAGTTCGAACAACCAATCTCTCGCACCTTGCCTTCGTCGATGAGTTCGTGCAAGGCAGCGAGCGTGTCCTGGATTCGTACCGATTCATCGGGGTAGTGCAGTTGGTAGAGGTCGATGTGGTTGGTGTTGAGCCGGCGCAGTGAATCCTCACACGCCCGCTTGACGTAGTCGGGTTTGGCGCCGAAGCGTTCGTCGTCGATGGGCATGCCGAATTTGGTGGCGAGGACGACGTCGTCGCGCTTGGCTCCGAGTGCGCGACCGAGCATCTCTTCGGAGGCGGTTGCGCCATAGATGTCGGCGGTGTCAAAGAAGTTGATACCCGCTTCGAGCGCCGCGTGCACGACCGAGTCGGTGCCCGTTTGATCCAAGCGCGAGCCGAAGTTATTGCAACCGAGCCCCACCACCGATACCTTGAGCGATCCAATGCTTCGTTGATCCATGGCACTCCCTCGTTCGTCACGAAATCATACGCACCCGCGTGTCCTGGGCCACGAAAGGGGCGAACTACGATGGTGGGGAAACGAAGGAGTCTTGATGAAAGTGAGCGTTGATTACGACCTCTGCTCCAGCAACGCCGTCTGCATGGGCATCGCGCCCGAGATCTTCGAAGTGCGCGACGATGGATTCCTTTACGTCTTGAACGAGAACCCTGGTCCTGAGTTCCTCGAGCGCATGCGCGAAGCCGTCGCGAGCTGCCCGAACGGCGCGATCTCCCTCGAGGAGTAGCGAGTGAGCGGACCTCGGGTCCGGTTCGCGCCCTCACCGACTGGATATTTTCACGTCGGTTCGGCGCGAAGCGCCCTCTTTAATTGGTTTGTCGCTCGCCAGCACCCCGACGGGTATTTCATTTTGCGCATCGAGGACACCGACGAGAGTCGCAACCGCGAGGAATGGGTCCAGGGCATCGTCGAGGCAATGAACTGGCTCGGTCTGGACTTTAACCAAGGCCCCGATCGCCAGAGCGACAACGGTACCGAGCACGCCAGGGCCCTGGACGAACTTTGGGCGGCGGGCTACCTCTATTACTGCGACTGCAGCGTCGAGGCCCTCGAAGCACGAAAGGGCGACGACAAGAAACCCGGCTACGACGGATTCTGTCGAGACCGCGCTCTCGCGAAGGGACCGACGACGGCGCTGCGCTTTAAGACACCGCGTGAGGGTCATACGATTGTCCACGACCTCATTCGAGGTGACGTGGATTTTGCGAACGCGACCATCGAGGACTTCGTCGTTGCGCGCTCGTCGGGTGCGCCACTTTACGCACTGGCGAACATGACCGACGACCGCAATGATCGAATAACCCACGTGATTCGCGGCGAGGAACACTTGTCCAACGTGCCCAAGCAGATGCTGCTGTGGGAGGCGCTGAATCACGCGACGGGAGACGACGTGACCCTGCCCGCGTACGCGCACCTACCGCTCCTCGTGAACGAACAAAGAAAGAAGTTGTCCAAGAGAAAAGATCCCGTGGCGACCGAGCTCTACCGCGACGAGGGGTATCTGGCAGCGGCGTTCGTGAACTACTTGGCGCTCCTTGGCTGGAGCCCGCGCGGCGACCAAGAAATCGTTCCCCTCGCAACGATGATCGACGAGTTTGCCTTGGCTGACGTCTCACACTCGCCGGCGTTCTTCGATCTCAAGAAGCTTCGTCACATGAACGGCGAGTACATTCGTGCACTCTCGATTGACGAGTTCGTCGACGCGTGTGCTCCCTGGGTTCGTCCGTGGGACTGCGACTGGTCGCCGAGTGATCTCGCACCTCCGTGGCAGCGAGGCGACTTTGACGAAGGGTTGTTTGCCCGCGTGGCGCACTTGGTTCAAGAGCGCGTCACGATATTGAGCGAAGTACCGGCGATGGTGGGTTTCTTCTTCACGAGTCGCGTGCGTTTCGTTGACGCCGACTTCGACAAGGCGATTGGTCGAGACCCGCTCGGTCAGGCGTTGCTCGCGGTCGCCGTTGAGCGACTCGCCGATACCCAATGGAACACGCCGTCGTTGCACGAAGCGGTGCTCGAACTCGGCGAGGCGTTGGGACTAAACCTTCGCAAAGCGCAGGCCCCCATCAGGTGCGCGGTCACCGGATCACTCGTGGGTCCTCCGCTCTTCGAATCGCTGGAGATTCTCGGGCGTGAAACGGTACTTAATCGGCTACGCGCCGCGCTTGACACGGTGTCGACGTGATCTTTGGTCCCTTCAAATTGGTGTTGCGGATCGTCGCGGGCATCCTCAGTGTCATTGTCTTGTACTTCGCGGTCACGTTCGTGAGATCTGGCTCACGGGACACGAACATTCCGAGGCTTCGGCCCAAGCGATCCTCGTCTTTGGCACCACCGAGGACAACGGGACACCGTCGCCCGAATTGCAAGCGCGTCTCGATCAGGCACTGGCCCTCTACAAAGCTGGTCGAGCCCCTGGGTCGTCGTGACCGGAGGCAACCGCCCCGGAGATCACTTCACCGAGTCGGGAGTCTCGGCGACGTACCTCGAAGCGCACGGCGTCGCGTTATCTCGAATCTTGCAAGGCTTTGGCAACGACACCTGGCAGAACGTCGCCACCGTGATGCCACTGTTGAACGCGCACCACATCGTGAGCGTCATCACGGTGACCGATCCCTTCCACGAATACCGAGCAATGGCGATCTCGTCGTCACAGGGTCTGAAACCAGTCCCGTCGCCCGTGCCCGATTCGCCGACGATCAAACACTCCCTGTGGCGCTACTACTTCAAAGAGACTCTCGAAGTTGGCGTTGGACGCATCGTTGGTTACGGACGGCTGAGTTCGTGGACGACGGCCCCGGCGAAGATTTTTCACTCGTCTGGCGGGTGACTAGGTGCTCCTATAGGATTGTCCAAGCCCTTCGGGGGTGGTGTAATTGGCAACACAACTGGTTCTGGTCCAGTTATTCAGGGTTCGAGTCCTTGCCCCCGAGCGATTTTGGAGAGACCCAGTCTCTTTGAACTCACGGTCCCATCGTCTAGTGGCCTAGGACATCACCCTCTCAAGGTGGAGGCACGGGTTCGAATCCCGTTGGGACTGCGATTTGAAATCTGTCGAGACATCGTGAACAGCTGAACCTGGGCTGGTCATCTGAAATCTTCTCCTTTAGGTGGGTCGTCGCCATTGGGTCAATTCGCGTCTCGCCCAATCGATTGACGTGACGGGTCACATGATTGCGATACTGTCGCGGATCTTTTTGCGCGTCGGTAAGGTCAGTGGGCGTCGCTCAAAACAGACAGCGAGAGGAGGACCATGGCCAAGATTCTCTACACGGCAAACGCCCACGTCACGGGTGGTCGCGAGGGTCACGGACACACCACTGATAATCAATTGGACGTCGATCTTCGTCTACCTGTTGCGATGGGGGGTTCGGGCGGCGGCACCAACCCCGAAGAACTCTTCGCGGTGGGTTACGCCGCGTGTTTCGAGAGCGCACTGATGAACGTTGCACGCCGACGCCACAGCGACGTGGGTGAAGTTGCCATTGATTCCAAGGTCAGTCTCTTGCCAAACGGTGTGGGCGGTTACGTGCTCGCTGTATCGCTCGACGTCTCGATGTCCGTGATGCCTGATCGCGAGGCCGCGGTTGGCCTCGTGCGCGAGGCCCACGAGGTGTGTCCCTATTCGAATGCCACGCGAGGCAATATTGACGTCGAGCTGTTACTCGACGGATCACCACTTTAGCGACGACGTTGTCTCTTCGAGGCAACGCATCGAGTGAGCATTGCCTGCCAATGACCGTCATCCAAAGCTCAAACGCGTTTAACCAATAAGGGGATCGCCCGAGTCCGCGGTCAGCGGTGCGCCTTCGAGAGCCCACGCCGTCATGCCACCTTCGAGATTCACGACGTTGAAGCCTTCGTCGACGAGAAACGCGCTCGCTCGGGCGGAGCGCCCGCCCGAGCGACAGACGCAGACGATTTGACGCTCGCGAGGGAGATCCTCGAGGTGGTCGGGCACCTCAGAAAGTGCGATATGGGTCGCTTCTGGGGCGTGGCCGAGATCGAACTCGGCGTCCTCGCGCACGTCGAGCAACCAGGCTCCTTCACGCAACAACGCGCGCGCGGTGGCGACGTCAACATTTTCCACTTGAGCCATGATGGTTTGCACTGACCTTTCTCGGTGAGGTTGCGTGACGGTGGCCCTACACTTTGTACGTGGCTTCTGACCTTATTTCTCGCATCACCACTTCAGAACTTACGCCACTGCTCGACGACGAAACGGGCGTCTATCTCATCGACGTTCGTGAACCCGACGAAGTCGCCGACTGGTCAATCTCGGGCGCTCACAATATTCCCCTGGACGAACTTTCGCACTCCCTCGAGCTTCTCCCGCGCGACCAGCGTCTCGTGATGGTCTGCGCGAAGGGTGCTCGGGCTCAAGAGGGCGCCCACATCCTTGCCGAGCACGGGATTAGATCATCGGTGCTCGAAGGTGGAATGTCGGCGTGGGCGAACACCTATGACGAAGTGGAGCAAGAGTTTCACGGGGCGAGCGTCGTGCAGGTCCGGCGACGAGGCAAGGGCTGTCTTTCTTACGTGGTGGGTTCTGGTGCCACCGCGATCGTTATTGATCCTTCGATTGAAACGGATCGTTATCAAGAAATTGCCTCTCGTCACGGATGGTCCGTTCGCCACGTCCTCGACACCCATCTGCACGCCGATCACTTGAGCGGCGCTCGAGAACTCGCCGCGACGACGGGTGCGACGCTCTGGCTCAATCCGGCCGATCCGTTCTCTTTCTCGTTTCGACCACTTCGCAACGGCGAATTGATCGAACTCTCACCCGGCGTTCAGCTGAGCGTGTCGTCGGTGAGCGTCCCGGGTCATACCGAAGGTTCGACGATGTATCAATTGGGACAAGACGTCGTCTTCACGGGTGACACCTTGTTTCTCGAAAGCGTCGGTCGACCCGACCTCGCCGACAACGCCGAGGCGTTCGCGCACAGTTTGTATAGGAGTCTGCACGAGCGAGTGCTCACGCTGCCCGACACGATTCTCGTGCTGCCCGCGCATTACGGAAAGAACGTCGAGGTGCGAGGTGCACGCTTCGTCGGTGCCACGCTCGGAAGTTTGCGAGAATCACTGGAGGTCCTTTCCATAGGCGAGGACGCCTTTGTCGAGTGGGCGGTAAAGAACGTGAAGGACCGACCACCCAATTACCGCTCGATCGTGCGAATCAACGCGGGAACAGAGAATCAATCATCCGCTTCGCTGGAACTGGAGCTCGGACCAAACCGTTGCGCCATTGCTTGAAGCTCGCTTGGTGTTGATCGGCGACACTCCACGACCCCGGTACCAGGATCGACCGAGTGTTTGTCGGGCTTCTGGGGCGTCTCGAATTCAGCGATAGCCACGAAATTCATAATGACGAATGCGTGACGTTCTTCGAGAGGCAAATGGAACCCTAAGGTGAGTGGCTTTGCCCTCTCGAGTGACGCCTTTTCATCAGGGTTTTCAGAAATGCCGATGGACTCATTCGCCGAGTCGCACCAAAACGTCAAAGTCCCAAGACCCAAGGCCGTTAGGTGGCCTTGCCTATACTTCTTGATTAAGGAAACGGCCGTGTCTTGTCACGAGGCCCTACCTTGTGATGCATCATGACGTGCCGCAATATCTCAATAGGACTGGAATTCTTCGGGTCCCCAAGCAAATAAATGGAGTAAACAATTATGAAAACTACGTACAAAGGGTTCCACGTGAACACCTTGCGTTGGATTCCACGAACCATGGTGAAGGCCCTCGCGGCCGGTGCCGTGTTGGTAGCGGCAGTATTGCCACTCGCCGTGGTGTCCAGTGCGGGCGCTACAGGGACACCCACCGTCACCTCGCTGGCCTTTAGCCAGACGCTCGGCGGTACTTCAATTCCCGCGGGAGCCATGGACAACATTGGTGTCGGCGCATCGTTCTACGTCAACGTGACCGGAACGAACTTCGCCTACGATGGTGCGACCAACGTGCAATTGACGACGACCGCTCCTGGCGTGACGTTCCTTGAAGTCAAGGAGACTTCGGCGACCAACGTCGAAGCCGCGATCGTCACCACCGGTGCAACGACACCGGGATCGTACCCCGTGACGGTAACTGACGACAACGGAACCGGTACCTCGACGACCAACGTCTTGAACGTTGTCGCCGCGCCGACCATCACGTCAGTGACGCCGAACTCCGTGCCGCAGGGCACCGGTGACGTTTCGGTGACCATTACGGGAACCGGATTCCAGGACTACACGTTCCTCGGTTCGTCAGGTCTTCCGACCATTGCCGTCGCGAACGCCACCAATGGCGTCGCGCTGTACCAGAACTCTTCGGAGACCTACGTCAGTTCGACTGAATTGACAGTCAACCTGTACGGTGAGAACTCGGTCACGCACCCCGCGTCAGCACCCGCTGGCACGTACAACGTGACGGTCACGAACACTGACCAGGGCACCACGGAATTGGCCGGAGGCTTTACGGTTTCAGCGTCGGGCATCACGAGCTTGAGTCCCTCGGCTATCGCTACGACTGCCACCGCTGCACCCGTGACGATCACGGGCGCGGGCTTCGAGAGCGGCGCGGTCGTGACGTTGAGTAGCTGCAGTGCGACCCCAGTTGGTGGCAACGGATCGTTGAACACTGAGACGACGGTAGTGAGCTCGACTGAGATCACCACTGAGATCGACGCTAACTCGAGCACCGGCAGATGCACGGTCACCGTGCAGAATCCTGCGGTTGCTTCAGGTGGAAACAATGCGACAATCGGGTCGGCGTTGGGAGCCTTTGCGACTGGTGAGTCGGCAATCGGTGGCGCCGTCATTACGTCGACGTCGCTGAGCCCTTCGGCTCCGGTGGTCGTTGACGGTTCGACAACTGAAACGCTCACCGTTACCGGTACGGGCTTCAGCTCGTACACGACGCTCCAAGCGTTCCCCGGTACCTCGAGCACGGCCGACGGCGCTATCACTTTTAGCTCGTACGTGGCGAACTCCGCTGGTACCACGCTGACCGCGACGGTTGCTGCAGGTTCAGGTGCCGTTGCCGGTTCAGACGGTATCCAGGCTGTGAACACCAGTTCGAACAGCGCGACGTCGGCAGCTGCCTTCACCGTTGCTGGTCCGGCCGTTGCCTCAGCGTCACCTTCCGCATCGCGGCGGGTGCCCCGGTTGGCACGGTCATCACCTTCACGGGTACGGGCTTTAACAGTTCTGCCCAGAAGTTGTACTTCGGCTCGAGCAGCACCCTTAGCGGTGGCACCACTCTTAGTGGTGTCTTCGCGGTGACCAGCCCGACGTCGGCAACCTTTGACCTCACCTCGGCAGCTCCGACTTCACCAACGGGTACGTACTACCTCGAGTTGAGCCAGACGGTCGCGGCGGGTTACACGGTTGTCTCCCAGCCCTTCACCGTCACCCTTAACGAGCACCCGCGGTGACCTCACTGGTCAACCCCGCACTGACGACTTCAACCGCAAACAGCCAGGTGTCCACGGACGCTGCAGTTGGCGCGGGTGCGGTTGCAGTTCCGGTGACCATTACCGGTACGGGCTTCCAGTCGGGACTCACGATCACCAAGATCGTGAACTCGTACGGCGTTGCTGACGCTGGTGTGACGATTTCGGTTAAGGCCGTCACGTCGACGTCGATCACGGCTCTCGTGACGATTGCGGCGTCTGACGCCAACCTGTCTGATGGTTACACCATCACGAATCCTTGACACCGGCGCCGCAACGGTTGCCGCCTTTGGGGCGAACACCGCGGGCTCCTTGTTCATCGCCGCCGGTCCGACCGTTACCGCGGTCTCCCCAGCGAGTGGTGTGGCGAGTGGCACGACGGCCTTCACGGTCACTGGTACGAACTTCGTGTCCGGTGCGGTCATCACGACCACGCCGACGAACGGTACTTGTGGTGTGACGACGTTTGTCTCGAGCACGTCACTGACGGTCACCTGCACCCTGGGTGTGGCTGGCACGACGGCGACGAGCTTGCTCGTGACCAACCCCAACGGTGGTGCGGCAACGTCAGCGGCGGTCCTCGCCGCGGCGACTGCTCCCGTCGCAGCTGGTCCGTTCACTAAGGGATCACAAGGTTCGGCCATTGCTGGTCGTACGGTTGGAATCACCGTTATCGGTGGCGGCGTCTACGGCCAGCCCAAGGTAACGAGCACGGGCGTTGGCATCAAGGCGGCCGTTGCTGGTGACACCGGAACGACGCTGCTGGTAAAATCACCGTTCCTGCGAACGTCGAGGGCGAGCAGACGCTCACCTTCACGTTGGCCAATGGCAAGCAGTTCAAGGCGAATTACCTCATTATCAAGTAGTTCATCCTTAACGCCTCAAGGCAAAGGCCCCCCTCACGCAGGGGGGCCTTTGCCTTGCGAATCCTCATCTTTGTCGCGACGTACTCTTCGTCATTTGGAACGACCGCGTCGTATGCATCGAAGCGGCGCCAAAAGCAAGGCCTCTTGGCTCGCACCGTGCGGATTGTCAACAGGCGTTTTTGCCCATGGTAATTTACAATAAATATATAGGAGAAATTCTGTAACCCAACTTTAAAGGCCCCTGGCTTGAATTTGCAAGGGTCGTCCGATAGGGTCAATTGAGGTTTGTGAGATGTGAGAGTTGGCTTTTCAACGGCTCTTTTGATTTACGCAAATTGAGAATTCAACTACCTTCGAAAGGCATTTATGACTAGGTCAGAACTCATCCGCCACCGTGTGGTGAAGGCGCTCGCCGCGGGCTCACTGCTCGTAGCGGCTGCACTTCCCCTCGCCGTGGCTTCAACTGCGGGCGCTACGGCGACGTCGATCGCGACCGCGACGGTCTCGTTCACGCCGACGGGCGGCTCGGCCGGAGCTGTTGGTGCGGGTGCTTCGGGTACCTTCTCCATTAGCGGCGCAACCGTCGCTAATGACGGCAGTTCCAACGTTTCGCTCACGACGACGGCACCGGACGCGACGTTCTCGAGCTTGAGCGAAGGTTCAGGAACGGTGTCGGGTAACTTCGCGACGACGTCTTCAACGACGCCAGGCAGCTACCCCATCACCTTGACTGACGATGGAGGCACCTCCACGACGTCAACCAGCGTGCTGACAATTGACGCCGATCCAACGGTGACACAGATTTCCTCGTCGAGTGTCGCGCAGTCTCAGAACGAGTCTGTGACCGTCACTGGTACCGGATTCGTGAGCGGTGCGACGGTTTCGTTCACCAACAACACGAACTCGATCACCCTTGAGGCATCGACGACCTTCTCGAGCGCAACTTCGTTGTCAGTCGTGGTGTACGGATACAACGGACGAACAACTCACTCGTTGCTCCGGTCGGCACCTACACGGTGAGCGTGACGAATCCTGACCAGGGTTCGGCCAACTTGTCGACGCCTTTCACGGTGACGGCGTCAGGCATCACCAACGTGAGCCCTTCGCAAGTGGCAGCGAGTCAAACTGGTGTGGCGATCACGATCAATGGTGCTGGCTTTGAGCCCAGCGCCGAGGTCTCGATTTCTGGCTGTTCGGGTACCGCCCCGGTCGGTGGTAATGGCACGAACACCACGACGGTCGTCGGCGTTCGACCCAGATCACCACGACGGTGAACTCGGGCGTGTCTGTCGCCCAGTGCACGGTGACGGTGCAGAACCCACCGGTGGTCCAGGGTGGTAACAACGCC
>CAWICL010000045.1:0-7773 GCA_963834545.1 uncultured Acidimicrobiaceae bacterium
ACTGAAGACCGGCAACGTGTCTAGATTTTCGAGTTCGTCCTTTGAGCAAGGCGAATTCCAAGGACGTCACGAATATTGAGCGTCGACTTCGTAATGACGGGTCGAAGCGCGGTCAGGGATTTCGATTGCCACGCACCTTTGGTGACACCGAACCCGTAGGCCGCGTCGTCGGCCAAGGCGACCGGAAAGTCCTCGAGTCGAAGTCGTTCGTGTCGCCAACGAACCGCGGTCCCAACGGCGAAGATCGTGAGCGCGGGTCGGCGAAGCTTCGGGTGGAGCGCCGCCACGAGCAGCCACGGCCCGTAGGCGCGAACAATGCCTCGTGACAGGGGCAGTCCCGAGCGCACGAGGGTTCGAGCGACGATGGCGTTGGCGAGACTTTTGGGGTCATCGGCTTGATCGACGAAGCGGCCCTTTAGTTGGTTGCGAGCCGCGCGCGCGATGCGAAACGCAATGAACGGCTTGTGGAATGCGACGCTGAGCCAAGCAAGAGCGTCCATACATCGGTGCGCACCGGAGCGAGACGCTCGCCGTGGCGACGAGCCAGTTCACTCGCCGAAGCACCGTAACCAACACGCTGGCGCCACCACGCGGGCCAACTACGTCGAGATCGGTGGGTTACCTGTACCTCGGCGACATAGCGAACGAGCCACCCGTGGTCGTGGGCGCGCCATACGAAATCCACGTCCTCACCCGTTCGAAGCGTTTCGTCGAATCCAACGCCGAACGCCTCACGACGCACCATCAGACAAGCGCTTGGCACGTAACTGACTGACGCACCCGGAACGACGATGCTCGAGGAATCTCCCATGTCGAGAGGGCAGAACCGTTGTTCGAACCTGTCACGCATCGATGAACCCCCCGATCCTCGAACGCGAGGGGCACACGCGCCGACTTGGACATCGTGGAATTGCGCCAACAAGTGCGAGAGAACGAAGGGGGCATCTTCGATGCTGACGTCATCGTCGATAAAACAGAGGAATGGCCGTGTCGTCGATTGGGCACCGGCGTTGCGCGCACCACCCGCGCCGACGTTGGACTCCAGACGAACGAGCTTCGCGCCGTGGCGTTGAGTGCATTCTCGTATCATCGCGGGTTCGTGCGACGCGTCGTCCACGACCGTGACCTGCAGTGACGAGACCTGGGCGAGGAGCGCTTCGAGGCCTTCGACGTTGTCACGAACCGGAATAATGATGTCAACGTCCTCGAGTTGCGTGTTGCCTATATATATGGGTCGAAGGAGGCCTTGATTAATGAGGGTTCTCGCGAATCGCTCTTCACCCGCGCGTACGACGTCACCATCTTTCCAGCGCTCGGCAATGGCTCGAGAAGCCCCCGGAAGCCGAACGAGGCGCCACGGTGACCCGCCGACCAGATAGTCGCGGTCAAGGAACGTGGCACTGCCGTCGAGTTGTACGTGCGTGCCGCGAGGAATCGGCTCCTTGGAAGACCTAAACGGTTCGAGACTGGACACGAGGGAAGTTTCTCACGAGTTGCGACGTCAGCATCAGAATCTCGTCACCCGTTAGATTGGGTTCGGACCAGGAGAAAATGATGGCAATCGAAACCCTAGACATTGAAGAAGTGGATGCCGAGGTCGACGAGGGAGTCGAACTGCTCGTTGAAGAGGTTTCCATAGACGGACTTTGCGGGGTCTACTAGACCGTGAGTTCCCAAAGCGTCGAGACCTTTGACGTCACGGCGCCGTGGCGACTCAGTGAGTCGGTGTCACTTCGCGACGAGTCTTTTGGTGCGCTGGCCTATCACCACGTGACTCGTCGTTTGGTGTTCTTGAAGTCGCGTGCGTTGGTCGATATCGTGCGCGAACTCGATCGTTTCGACTCGGCGATTGGCGCGATCGAGAAGTTCGCACCACGAGCCGAGGTCGACGCGTACGCCCGAGCGCTCTCTTCGTTGAAGAAGTCAGAGATCATCCATGAGCGCTGACTCGTCGCTTCGCACTCGCTTCGAGCGAGGCCTGGACGCTCCAATCTGTCTCACCTGGGAACTCACCTACGCGTGCAATCTTGCCTGCACGCATTGCTTGTCGTCATCGGGACGACGCGATCCTCGCGAGCTTTCGACGAGCGAGGCGAAGGCTCTCATCGACGAGATCGCCGCGATGCAGATCTTCTACATCAACATCGGTGGCGGCGAACCAATGATTCGTCGCGACTTCTTTGAACTCATCGAACACGCGGTGGACCAGAAGGTTGGAGTCAAGTTCTCGACCAATGGCACTCGCATTGATCGAGCTGCGGCGAAGCGGCTCGCCGCCATTGATTATCTGGACATTCAAGTCTCCATTGACGGGGCAAACGCCGCGACGAGTGATCGCATTCGTGGAGCGGGGAGTTTCGACCAAGCCCTTCGGGCCATGGACCACCTGAAGGAGGCGGACTTCGGCTCGTTCAAGATCTCGGTCGTGATGACGAGAGAGAACGTCGAGCAACTCGACGAGTTCGAGGCGTTGGCGGCGCACTACGGTGCTGAGTTACGACTCACTCGTCTTCGGCCATCGGGACGCGGTGCTGACGTCTGGCACGAGTTGCATCCGACTCTGGAGCAAAATCGGCGGCTGTACCAGTGGCTCGTTGCTCGTCCGAACGTTCTCACGGGCGATTCGTTCTTTCACCTCTCGGCTCTCGGTGCGCCACTGGACGGTCTCAACTTGTGCGGTGCCGGAAGAGTCGTTTGTTTGATTGATCCGGTGGGCGAGGTGTACGCGTGTCCTTTCGTGATCCACGATGAATTCAAGGCGGGCAATGTTCGCGAACGAGGTTTTGCAGCGGTGTGGCGAGAGAGCCCCCTCTTTGTCTCGCTGCGCGAGCCCGGCAGTGCCGGAGCCTGCGCGTCGTGCGGTTCTTATGACGCGTGCCGTGGTGGGTGCATGGCAGCGAAATTCTTCACCGGCCTCGAGATGTCTGATCCCGACCCCGAATGTGTCTTCGGTCACGGTGAGACGGCGCTCGCGAAGAAGGTTTCGATACGACCAATTCCCACCCCCGACCACTCAAGGCGAGTACCAGTCACGCTCTCACCTCGTTAGGGAGATCTCACGATTTAGAGCCTCAGGTAGTGTCACGTCTAACCCAAGGGGGCGAGATGGCGAGTAAGTGGTTCGAGACGGTCGCGGTCGCGCAGCGACGTGCGCAAAGACGTCTACCTTCCTCGGTCTACGGCGCGTTGATTGCGGGCTCTGAGAAGGGACTTTCCTCGCGAGACAATCTGGAGTCTTTCGATCTGCTCGGTCTCTCACCCCACATTGCGGGTCTTACCAGAGAGAGAAATCTCGAGACTTCCGTCATGGGCCAAAACGTGTCCATGCCCGTGATCATTTCGCCCACCGGAGTCCAGGCAGTGCATCCCGACGGCGAAGTCGCGGTCGCGCGAGCGGCCGCCAATCGTGGAGTGGCGATGGGACTCAGTTCGTTCGCGAGCAAGTCCATCGAGGAGGTTTGCGCCGTTCATTCCCAGGTGTTCTTTCAGATGTACTGGTCGGGCGGGCGCGACACCATGATGCAACGACTCGAACGTGCCAAGAGCGCCGGCGCCGTTGGCATCATCGTGACACTCGATTGGACGTTCTCGAACGGCCGCGACTGGGGAAGTCCGTGGATTCCCGAGAGGATCGACTTCAAGACCGCGCTCAAACTCACGCCCCAAGCGCTGTCTCGGCCACGCTGGTTCTTCGCCTTCGCCAAGACCGGCCACCTGCCCGGCCTCACGACACCCAATATGGCTACGCCGGGTGCGAAGCCCCCCACTTTTTTTGGCGCCTACTACGAGTGGATGCAGAGCGAACTGCCGAGTTGGGACGACGTGGCGTGGCTACGCGCTCAATGGGATGGTCCGTTCATGGTGAAGGGCGTGGGGCGCGTCGATGACGCCAAGCGGGTCGTTGATCTGGGAGCGAGCGCCCTGTCGGTCTCTAATCACGGCGGCAACAATCTTGACGGCACGCCAGCACCGATTCGAATGCTGCCCAGCATCGCCGACGCCGTGGGAAACGACATCGAAGTCCTGCTCGACGGCGGCGTGCGACGTGGCAGCGACGTCGTCAAGGCGCTCGCCCTCGGTGCGAAAGCGGTGATGATTGGTCGCGCGTACCTGTGGGGCTTGGCGGCCAACGGACAAGCGGGGGTCGAGAACGTGCTCGACGTGTTACGAAGTGGGATCGAATTGACGATGTTGGGACTGGGCAAGTCGAGCGTTCACGACCTGGATCGCGGTGACGTTGTCGCACCGCCGACTTCTTTCGAGAGCTCGGAACGTGAAACGCGTAGCGATCGTCACCGGCGCCGCGCGGGGAATTGGTAGCGCGTGCGTGGACGCCCTCGTGAATGACGGTTATCTCGTCGTTGCGGTGGACCGGTGTCGAGACATCCCCGAGGTGCCTTACGCGTTAGCGACGCCGGCGGACCTCGAAGCCGTTGTCGCACGACACGGCGAATCGGTGTTGGCGTTAGTGGGTGACGTGACGAAGCGCGACTGACATGCAACTCGCGGTCGAGACGGCGACTCGCCACTTCGGACGTCTCGACGCAGTCGTCGCGAGTGCTGGAGTCATCGGTGCCGGCAAAGCTCTGTGGGAATACGGGATGCGGCGTGGGACGCGGTGTGGTCGGTCAACGTGCTTGGAACGAGACGCCTCATCGAAGCAGCCGTGCCCACGATGATCGCGAACGGCAAAGATGCGAACAGTCGCATCGTGGCGGTGGCGTCAGCGGCGGGCAGTACGGGGCTCTACCACCTGGCCGCCTATTCGGGCGGCGAAGCACGCGGTGGTTGGACTCATCCGAGGGGTCGCGATGGACCTGGCGCAGTACGGCATCACGGCCAACGCCGTGAGTCCGGGTTCGACGCGTACCGCAATCTTGAAGGCGTCGGCGGACGTCTACGGGTCGACAGTGAGGACGAGTTCGCCAAGAGTCAACCAATCGGCCGGCTGATTGAACCCAATGAAGTCGCGGCCACGATTGCGTGGTTGTGCTCGACCGCGGCTTCGGCCATTACCGGCGCCGACATCGCCGTCGACGGGGGAATGACCGTTTCGTAGCGAACCGACCGTGGATCTATTGGTGAGGACGATTCCACATACCAGTATTCGAGTTCTTGATGGTTCGCATCTCGAAAGAGAATCACGGATCGGCGCACAAACTGTTCAGTGAACTTGTGACGTTGGACCCCATTTATCTAAGAACGCCCTAAGAGCGGTCTACGTATCGTTCGTAGCATGCATACATACATGGCAGGTATATCAACACTGTCGTTGGCGCGTTGGCAGTTCGCAATCACCACGGTCTTTCACTTCTTGTTCGTTCCCTTGACCATTGGCCTCGGACTTTTGGTGGCGATCCTTCAGACTGCGGCGTATCGCACCGGCGACCTCGCCTACGACCGGATGACGAAGTTCTTCGGGAAACTCTTCCTGGTGAACTTCGCTATTGGCGTCGTGACGGGCATTGTCCAAGAGTTTCAGTTCGGCATGGACTGGTCTCGTTATTCGACGTTCGTGGGGAACATCTTTGGTGCGCCGCTCGCCATCGAAGGGCTGCTTGCGTTCTTCATGGAGTCGACGTTTCTTGGGATCTGGACTCTTCGGTCGAGGTCGCGTGAGCACGAAGGTCCATTTGGCGTCGATCTGGCTCGCCAGTTTGGGGACCATTTTGTCGGCGGCGTTCATCGTCGCGGCGAATTCGTGGATGCAACACCCGGTTGGTTACACGATTGACCACCAGACCGGCCAAGCCGTCATGACCAACTTTTGGGCGGTCATGACCAATTCGACCTTCATCGCCGCCTACGGTCACGTGCTCGCCGCGGCGTTCCTGACTGGATCGGTGTTCATGCTGGCGGTGGCGGCCTATCACCTTCGTCGCGGACACGATTTGAGCGGCTTTGGCAAGGCCGCGAAGGTCGCCATCGTGGTGACCGTACTCATGTCGATCGCCACGATGTTCCTCGGTGACAACCAGGCCAAGGAGATGGAAGTCCAGCAGCCGATGAAGATGGCGGCCGCCGAAGCGCTGTACAACACCCAAAGCGGTGCGAGCTTTTCTCTCCTCACGATCGGGAACCTGAAGGACAATGCCGTCTTTCAGATTCGAATCCCTCACATCTTGAGTGTCTTGGCGACCAATACCTGGGACCGGGAAGGTCAAGGGCATCAACCAACTGCAAAAGGAAGCGACGGCCAAGTACGGCGCGGGTAGTTACGTTCCGGTGATCTGGCTGTGTTACTGGTCGTTTCGCATCATGGTGGGCCTCGGGATCCTGCTCTTCTTCCTCGGTGGCATAGCCCTTTGGCTCGTGCGCAAGCGTCGCCTCGAACATTCGCCGCGCTTCTTGCGCTTTGCCACGTGGATGGTCCTCGCTCCGTTCGTCGCGAACACCTTTGGCTGGATCTTCACCGAGGTGGGACGCCAACCCTGGGTGGTTTATGGACTCTTAACGACGTCAAAGGCGGTGACGCTCATTGCTCCGGGCTACGTCGCGGCGAGTCTCATTGGCTTTACCGCCATCTACACCTTCTTGGCGGTCATTGAGATCGGTCTGATGATTCGACTCGCCAAAGTTCCACCCGTCATTGAAACGCAAGCTGAAGCTGAGCGCGTTCCTGAACTCATCTACTAGGAGGACGAACAGTGTTCGCACTTACTTCAATTTCACCCAGTGGTCTCGAGCAGCTGTGGTTCGTGCTCATCGGGGTTCTGTGGCTCGGCTACTTCTTCCTCGAGGGCTTCGACTTCGGGGTGGGAATCCTGCTGCCCTTCGTCTCGAAGGATGACCTTGATCGAAGGGTCGTCGTCAACACGATTGGCCCGGTGTGGGACGGCAACGAGGTGTGGCTGCTCACCGCGGGTGGGGCCACGTTCGCTGCATTCCCCCTCTGGTACGCCACGGTGTTCAGCGGTTTTTATCTGGCACTGTTCCTCGTGCTCGCCGCGTTGATCTTTCGAGGCATGGCCTTCGAGTTTCGACACAAGCGCGAAGACGCGAAGTGGCAAGCGTGGTGGGATCGGGCGATCTTTTGGGGCTCGGCGCTCCCGGCGTTGCTGTGGGGCGTGGCCTTCGCCGACTTTATTCACGGCGTACCCATTGGGGCACACGCGGTGTGGGCGGGGAACTTCTTTGACCTCGTGAAGCCCTACGCCCTGCTCGGCGGCCTCTCGACATTGGCCTTGTTCACGTTGCACGGTGCGACGTACCTAGGCCTCAAGTCAGAAGGTGACGTGCGCGATCGAGCACGCGACGTCGCCAAGCGCGTCGCTCCCATCACCTTTGTCATCGTGTTGGGCTTTCTCGCCTGGACGTATCAGACGGCACACACGGTCCACCACGAAGGACTCGTGCCGCCGTTGCTGCCCATCGCGGGGCTCTTGGCGTTGGCGTCGGTGAGTTGGCTAGCGCGCGAAAAGCTCGAAGGTTGGGCGTTCATCGCGACGGCGCTGACGATTCTGGCGTTCTTCTCGACCGTGCTGTTGAACCTGTATCCCAACGTGCTCGTCTCGTCAATCAGCCCACACTTCGATCTCACCATGGTGGCGAGTGCTTCGCACCGTTACACCTTGGAAGTCATGAGTTGGGTTGCGCTCATCTTCACGCCATTCGTCTTGCTGTACCAGAGTTGGACGTACTGGATCTTCAAGAAGCGCGTAGGTCGTCCTGGCGCGCCGAGTGACAAGCCCAAGACCAAAATCAAGGCGTAGGTCGTGAGCAGAGCCGAACGGCCTTCGGCTCTGCTGGGACGCCTGGGACGGGCGTCACCAC
>CAWICL010000046.1:0-36733 GCA_963834545.1 uncultured Acidimicrobiaceae bacterium
TGATCTTGCAGCGAGAAGAAGGCGAGCGCTTCCTGGTTCTGGCGACCGTCGTTGAGGGCAGAAAAGGGGAGTACAGCACCCTCTTGAGTGAACTCGCCGCTCAAGGTTTCAGCCGGGTGCGCGTGGACGGCACGATCATGGAACTCGCTGATCGTGACGAACTGACTCTGGCGCGTTACGAACAGCACACCATCGACGTCGTGCTCGATCGCCTGACGGTAAAGGCGTCCAATCGCCAACGACTGACTGAGTCAGTCGAGACCGCGCTCAAACTCACGAAGGGACTCGTCTCATTCTTGTTCCTCGATACCGACGAGATTGAGCAGTTCTCCGAGAAGATGGCCTGCAGCCATTGCGGTATCAGCTTTAGCGAACTGGCACCGCGTGACTTCTCCTTTAACTCGCCCTACGGAGCCTGCCCGGTGTGCACGGGTCTCGGGACGCGCTTCGAAGTCGATCCCGATTTAGTGGTTCCCGATCCCACCCTCTCGCTCGCTGACGGTGCTCTGGCTCCATGGTCGGGAGCCCGCTTCAAGTATTTCGAGCGCTTGATCGGCGGTATTGCCGATATGGGCGAGTTCCAGGTGACGACGCCGTGGAACAAACTTCGTGCCAAGGACCGAAAACTCATCCTCTACGGCGTCGAGAAGAAGACAGTGCCCATCAAGTACCGCAATCGTTACGGCAAGGTGCGCACCTATGACACCACGTATCGAGGCATTGTTGAGTGGTTGGACCGCAAGCGTACCGAGGCGGACGGCGATTGGTCGCGAGAACAGGCCGAACAGTACATGCGCGAGGTGGAGTGCACGACGTGCCACGGCCAACGACTGAAGCCCGAAGTCCTCGCGGTGAAGATCCACGGACACAACATCGCTGACGTGAACTCAATGACCATTGACGAAGCGATCGACTTTTTCAAGGCCCTCAAGCTGACCAAGCGCGAGACCACGATTGCGCGTCAGGTGATCAAGGAAATCCTGGCGCGCTTGACGTTCTTGATGGACGTTGGTCTTGACTACCTGACGCTCAGCCGCGCCTCGGCGACCCTGTCGGGTGGCGAAGCACAGCGGATACGGCTCGCGAGTCAGATCGGTAGTTACCTCATGGGCGTCTTGTACGTCTTGGATGAACCATCGATTGGTCTTCACCAGCGAGACAACCGGCGCCTGATCTCGACACTCGAGCGTCTCCGCGACTTGGGTAACTCGGTGATCGTTGTTGAGCACGACGAAGAGACGATTCGTCTGGCGGACTTCATTATCGATATCGGTCCCGGTGCGGGTGAGTTCGGTGGTGAGGTCGTGCACGCTGGCACGTACAAGGAACTCTTGGAGAACGAGCGCTCCATCACCGGTCAGTACCTTTCGGGAGAGAAGTTCATTGCCGTGCCGAAGACCCGACGAGCGGGCGAGGGCAAAAAACTGACAATCAAGGGCGCGCGCGCGAACAATCTTCAAAACGTCACGGTGGACATACCGCTCGGCACCTTCATCGCCGTGACCGGAGTCTCGGGCTCGGGCAAGTCCACGCTCATCAACTCGATCCTGTTGAGTTCGCTCGAACGTCAAGTCAACCGCGCCAAGACCCAGGTTGGCGAACACGACACGATCACGGGCGTCGCGAACCTCGACAAGGTGGTGGCGGTGGACCAACAGCCCATCGGGCGAACTCCACGTTCGAATCCCGCCACCTACACCGGAGTCTTTGACAAGATCCAAAAGCTCTTTCCGAGGTCCAAGAGTCCAAGGTCCGCGGGTATCAACAAGGGCGATTCTCGTTCAACGTGAAGGGCGGACGCTGCGAGGCCTGTGCGGGTGATGGCACGATCAAGATTGAGATGCACTTCTTGCCTGACGTGTACGTCAACTGTGAGACGTGCGACGGGGCGCGCTACAACCGCGAGACACTCGAGATCAAATATCGAGGTAAGTCCATCAGTGACGTGTTGAATATGCCGATCGCCGAAGCGCTCACCTTCTTCGATCGCCAACCGGGAATCCTGCGTCACATCCAGAGCTTGATGGACGTGGGACTTGGCTACGTTCGACTCGGTCAACCCGCACCAACGTTGTCGGGTGGAGAAGCGCAGCGCGTGAAATCGCGACCGAGCTCGCTCGTCGACCAACTGGTCACACCTTTTACGTCTTGGATGAGCCGACGACGGGTTTGCACTTTGAAGACGTGAATCGTTTGCTCACGGTCTTGCACCGGCTCGTGGACCAAGGAAACACCGTGCTCGTGATCGAGCACAATCTCGATGTCGTGAAGACTTCGGACTGGGTGATCGACCTCGGACCCGAAGGTGGGCGTCGCGGAGGTCTCGTCGTGGGTGAAGGTACGCCCGAAGACATCGCGAAAATGAAGACCGCCACTGGCACGGTGTTACGTGAGGTGTTGGCGGTGAGCCACTCGTAATGTTCGAGAAGCCGTCGGGCATCCCGCGCCAGAGTGGGTGCTACCTGTTCCGCAACGCTCACAACACAGTGATCTACGTGGGTAAGGCGCTTTCGCTGGCCCAACGACTCTCGAGTTACTTCCAAAGTCCCGACACCATGACCCTCAAGACCCGCGCGTTGATGGATGAGGCCACGTCGGTTGAATGGATCGTGACGCCCAGTGAACTCGACGCTCTCATCTTGGAGAACGAACTCATCAAGGAAAATCAACCGCGCTACAACATGCGCTTGAAGGACGACAAGAGCTTCCCCTACGTTGCCATCGATACCCGCGTCGATTTCCCCGCGCCATTCATCACCCGATCGAAGCACGTCAAGGGTGTTCGCTATTTCGGGCCGTTTGTCGATGTTCGCGCTCTTCGCGCGACCATCGACGAGATGCTTCAGGCGTTTCCCCTTCGATCGTGTTCGAGACACAAATTCAACTACCACGAGCGCATCGAGAGACCTTGTCTTCTGTACGACATTGGTAAATGTTCGGGACCGTGCATCAAGGCGATCGACGCGAAGGGCTACCAGCAATTAGTGAACTCGTGGGCACGATTCTTCGAAGGGGACGTGCGCCAATTACGAGCCTTGCTGCAAGATCGCATGATCGAGGCATCACAGAAGAAGCACTATGAGGCGGCGGCGAAGGCTCGCGACGGACTCGAGGCCCTCGAGCGCGCGGCCGGCGCACAGAGCGTTGTCTTGGATGACCATTCAAATCTTGACGTCGTGGCACTCGACACTGATGGTGGTCGCGCCGCCGTGGTCCGCTTTCGCGTTCGCCACGGGCGCATTATTGGACGTACCGTGCACCTGATCGACCGTTCCATGGACGAAGACGATGCGCAACTGTTCGAAGGAGTCCTGCCCGACCTCTACGACGACGCGCAGAATGTGCCACCGGTGGTAATTGTCGGGAGCGAACGAGCGGCTTCGTCATTGGCGAGTGCATATCTCAGTGAGTTGCGCGGCAAAGAAGTGCACGTACTTGTCGCTCAGCGCGGAAAGCGCCGACGAGTTCTCGAACTCGCGAAGAACGACGCCACCGCGGTCATTAACCGTGACTCGCTGCGACGCCAGAGTGACCACAACGTGCGTTCGAGAGCCCTCCAAGAACTCGGTGAGGCACTCTCGCTCGCGGAGCCTCCTTTTCGCATTGAGTGCTTTGACATGAGTCATCTACAAGGTACGAACTACGTGGGATCGATGGTGGTCTTCGAGGACGCCATCGCCAAGAAGAGCGACTATCGGCACTTCAACGTGAAGGAAATCCTTGGTAACGATGACGTCGGCGCGATGCAAGAAGTGGTTCGCCGCCGACTCGCTCATTGGAACGAGAGTCACGAGAGCACCAAGTTCCCTCGACCCGACCTGATCATCATCGACGGGGGACTGCCTCAATTACACGCGGCCCAAAAGGCCGCCGCGGAGCTTCGCCTCGACGGTGTTGAATTCACCGCGCTCGCGAAGCGTGAGGAACTCTTGTATCGCCCCGGTTCCTCGATACCGATCGCGCTCGAGCGTGGATCGGAAAGTTTGTACTTGGTCCAGCGCATTCGTGACGAGGCACACCGCTTCGCGATCACGTTTCACCGTTCCAAGCGAGCGAAGTCCATGGTTGCTTCCACGTTGAGTGGCGTGTCGGGTCTCGGTCCCTCCAGGCGCGAACGTTTGCTCGCTCACTATGGATCACTGGACGCGCTTCGCCACGCCGAACTCGACGAATTGCGATCGTTGACGTGGTTACCCGATGAAGTAGCGCGCAACATCTACGATCACTTACGGGCGCCGGCGTCGCCCAAACCAACGAGGGGGAGTCGCGATGAGTGAGGTGGTGCTCGTTACCGGCATGTCGGGCGCGGGACGCTCGACGGTGTCAGCGGCGCTCGAGGACCTCGGTTGGTTCGTCATTGATAACCTGCCCCTGGAACTGATCGTTCGCGTTGGTGAACTCGCCGCGGCGGGGTCGCTCGACTACGCGGGCGTGGCGTTCATTGTCGGTCGCTCCGGTCGGGTCCAACCTGACGCCCTGCTCGCGGTGGAGATGGAACTCCAGCAGATGCACGAGAGCGCCAAGATTCTGTTTCTCGACGCACCCGATGACGTTCTGATTCACCGATTTGAGGGGAATCGACGGCGTCATCCCTTTCCGGCTCCCTCGCTCGCTGATTCGATCGCCGGTGAGCGTGCGTTGCTGCAATCGATTCGTGACGCCGCGGACCTCGTGATTGATACGGGATCGATCAACACCAATCAATTGCGCTCGCGAATCGTCGAGACCTTCACCGACGCGAGCACGCTGGGTTCACTGCGTGTTTCGCTCGTGTCCTTTGGCTACTCCAACGGCATTCCGCGCGACGTCGATCTCGTCTTTGATTGCCGATTCTTGCCGAACCCCCACTGGATCGAAGAGCTGCGACCGCTCTCGGGTCTTGACGAACCCGTGGCGCACTACGTGCTTGATCAAGAACCAGCGCAACATTTCTTGAGCGACGTTGTTTCACTTCTGGAATGGCAGATTCCAGCCTTCGCCAAAGAAGGTAAGGCGTATTTGTCAATCGCCATTGGCTGCACGGGCGGGCGACACCGTTCGGTGGCGATCGCCGAGGAGATGCGTCGAAGGTTGCACTTAAAGAACGCCGTGTTCCATCGCGACATTGCTCGATGAATGTCGTCGCCGTCGGGGGTGGTCACGGCACCGCCGTGTCACTTCGCGCCCTGCGTCAATTGTCGAGTGCCGTCACTGGCGTCGTTTCGGTGGCCGACGATGGTGGTTCGACGGGACGACTGCGAGCGATGCTCAATGTTGCAGCGGTGGGCGACGTTCGAATCTGTCTCGGGGCCTTGGCTGACCCCACGAATCCACTGACCGAATCATTCGAGCATCGTTTTCAAGTCGGTGAACTGAGTGGGCACGCCGTTGGCAACCTGTTGTTGGTTGGCCTCATCGACGCCACGGGCAACCTCGAGGAGTCAATTCGTGCGGTCGCCCAAGTGATGGGCGTCACCGGCGCGATCATCCCCGCGTCTTGTGAGGGAGTGGTGCTCGTCGCCACGACCGAACTGGGGGCCACCCGTGGTCAAACCAAGGTCGCTCGCGCCACGGCGATCAAGAACATCAGCGTCGAGCCGTCGCACGCGCCCGCGCCCACCGCGGCCGTCGAAGCGATTGAGAACGCTTCATTGTTACTCATTGGTCCAGGATCACTCTTCACGAGCGTGCTCGCCGCCTGCGTGGTGCCGGGCATCACCCAAGCAATAGCGGGGAGTCGAGCCCGAAAGGTCTACGTGGCGAATATGCGCCCAGAAGTGCCCGAAACCGAAGGTTTTGACTTACAGGACCACGTGGACGCACTCGTGCGACACGCGGTAAGGCCCGACCTCGTGCTCGTGGATGAGTCGTCGGTGTTCGCGGATCAACGTTGTTCGCTGCCAACGATGGTGGCGGACCTCGCGGGTGAAAATGGGCTCGTCCACGATGTGCAAAAATTGGTGCGGGCACTCAACGTCTTGTGCGCTGAGTGATGAACATCTACCGAGGAGACGCTGTGGCGATACGTGTGGCAATTAACGGCTTTGGACGAATTGGACGAGGTTACGTCCGCGCATCACTGGAGAATCCCGCTATCGAGGTCGTGGCGGTCAATGACCTCACGTCGCCAGCAACGTTGGCGCACCTCTTGCAGTACGACTCGACCCAGGGGATTCTCAGTCGCCCCGTCGACGTCGTGGACGGCAATATCGTCGTGGGCAAGGACACCATCAAGGTGTTCGCCGAGCGTGATCCCTCCAAGTTGCCCTGGGGCGATCTGAAGATCGACGTCGTCATCGAGTCGACCGGCCTGTTCACCAGTCGCGAGAGTGCCGCGCAGCACTTGAGCGCTGGTGCGAAAAAGGTCATCATCTCGGCACCGTCGCCAGACGCGGACGGCACCTTCGTGATGGGTGTGAATGAGAACACCTACGACGCGAAGACCCAGCACGTTGTCTCGAACGCTTCGTGCACGACCAATTGCTTCGTACCCATGGTGAAGGTTCTCGACGACGCCTTCGGCATCGACGTGGGACTCATGACCACGGTGCACGCGTACACCAACGACCAGAACTTGCTCGATCTTCAGCACAAGGATCTGCGTCGCGCCCGCGCGGCCGCGATCAACATTGTGCCGAGTTCCACCGGCGCCGCCCGAGCGACGAGTCTGGTGCTCGAATCCATGAAGGGTCGTTTGGACGGAACGTCACTTCGCGTGCCGATTCCGGTGGGCAGCATCACTGACTTCACGGCGATCGTACGCTCGACCACGGTTGAAGAGATCAACGCAGCCTACGAAAAGGCGGCCCAGGGGCCGTTGAAGGGAATCCTCGCCTACACGAACGATCCCATCGTGTCCTCAGACATCGTGGGCCAGTCCGTCTCGTGCACGTTTGATTCACTCATGACCATGGTGATCAAGATTGATGACGCCAAGAGCCTCGTGAAGGTCTTCGGGTGGTACGACAACGAATGGGGATACTCGAACCGTCTGGTGGACCTGACCAGTCACATTGGCAAGTAGTCATGACCTCATCACTGCCGTCCTACGAGCGTTGGGGCAGTCTCGTCGGTAAGCGAGTTCTGGTTCGCGTCGACTTCAACACGCCGGTCGCCGAAGTCGACGGCGTGCTCACCGTCACCGACGATTTTCGGATTCGATCCACGGTGCCCTTGTTCGAAGACCTGCTCGCGCTCGGTGCCCAGGTCGTGGCGTGTACGCACTTTGGTCGACCCAAGGGAAAGGTCGTACCTGCCTACAGCGTGGCGCCGGTTCGTCGGCGTCTCGAAGAGCTGTGTCCCGGCGTTGAGCTGTTGGAGAACCTGCGTTTCAATCCCGGCGAGGAGAGTGACGACCCGTCCTTCGGCGCCGATCTCGTCAAGGGATTTGACTACTACATCAACGAAGCCTTCAGTGCGTCGCACCGCGAACACGCCTCGATCATGATCCCGCCCACGTTGGTGCCGAGCGCCGCCGGCCCGAATCTGCAGCGTGAGGTTGCGACCATCCAGGCCCTGCTCACCAGTCCCGCGCGACCCTTCGTCGCGATTGTTGGCGGAGCGAAGGTCGGTGACAAGCTCGGCATCGTGGGAGTCTTGAGCGAGAAGGCCGACACCGTGATCGTCGGCGGAGGTATGGCGTACACCTTCGAATCGTGTCAAGGCCGCAGCATTGGTTCGTCGCTCTTTGACGAGTCCTACGTGAAGGAGTGCACGGCGTTACTCGAACGCGGGAACGTTTTGATTCCCGAGGATTCGCGTGGTCTCGAGGTGGGACAACCGTTCGGTGCCGGATCTGGTCCCGATGCGGTTCTCGAGTTCGGTGCGAACATCCCGGAGGGTTTCGTGGGACTCGACATTGGACCGTTGGCGTCGGCGTCGTTTTGTGCGAGCATCGCCACGGCGAAGACGATTCTGTGGAACGGACCGATGGGGGTCTTTGAGGATCCGCGCTTCAGTGACGGAACGAGGGCAGTGGCCCACGCCGTGGCGAACGCCGAGGCGGTGTCGGTGATTGGTGGTGGCGACTCGGTCGCCGCTCTGCAGTCGTACGGACTCGAAGACCAGGTGAGTTTCGTCTCGACCGGCGGCGGTGCGTCACTCGAACTGGTCGAACTTGGTGATTTACCGGGGTTGCGGGCTTTGCGAGAAAGCCCGTTCGACTGATGCCCACGCGACCCCTGGTCATTGGTAATTGGAAGATGAACCTCGACTACGTCGAGGCCCTTCATCTCGGACAACAACTTGGCGTGTTGTTAAAGAATAAGCCCGTCGAGCACGTCGACGTCGTGCTGGCGCCTCCCTTTGTCGACATTCGAAGTGTCACCTCAATCGTCGAGTCCGAGAAGATCCCCGTCGCGGTGGGGGCTCAACACGTCAACGCGCACGATAATGGCGCGCATACGGGTGAAGTCAGTGCATCAATGTTGAAGCGACTGAACGTCTCGTGGGTCATCGTCGGGCACTCGGAGCGTCGAGCCATGTACGCCATGGACGACGCCACGGTGCTCGCGACGTTACGCCAAGCAGTTCGCCACGGACTTCGTGTGGCCCTGTGCGTGGGCGAGGCTGTTGAGGTTCGCGAAGCCGAGGGACACGAAGCGTTCGTGCGAGCACAACTCGAAAGTGCGTTGAAGGGACTTGAACCTCGTTATCACGACCTGGTGAGTGTGGCCTATGAGCCAATCTGGGCAATTGGTACTGGCCTCAGCGCCACGAGTGAGCAAGTGGCCTCGATGACGTCGCACATTCGTAACGTGCTTCGAGGGCTGGGACTCGAGAACACGCGAGTGCTCTACGGGGGTTCGGTGAACCCCGAGAACGCGTTGTCCATCATGAACGAGGCGCACGTCGAGGGATTCTTGGTGGGTGGGGCGAGCTTGAAAGCCGAATCGTTTCTCGCGATTATCCAAGCCTGCGACGAATGCTACGATGGCAAGCGCTAATCGGAGGTGGTGATGTTCACCTGGGCATTTGTCATAATTGAAGCGTTGTCGGCCGTCGGGCTTATTTTCCTCGTCCTCTTGCACTCGGGGCGCGGTGGCGGGATCTCGGACCTCTTGGGTGGCAGCATGGGCGCCGTGGCGTCGGGTTCGACCGTGGTCGAACGCAATTTGGACCGCATCACGATCGCCGTGGCGCTGATCTTCACCTTCGCGACGCTTACGCTCGACCTTCGTTTGCAGTAGCGGCAATGATCCCACGCGGATCGGTCCTTCGCGTTTCGGGCGCGAGTGCGCTGCTCGCGGTCTCGCTCCTTCTGTCGATTCCTTCGAGTGCGACGACGCCGGTCGTGAACACGCTCACCCTGTCGTTGCCGGGCCCCTTTAACGCCTGCAGCGTCCTCGATCCTGGGGCCAACGCCACCACGAGCGCGATCCTCGACCTCGTTCGACCTTCGGCGTTCCTCACCACCTCGGGTGACAACTTGGTGGGCGAGGGTGGCGCAATCGCGTCAGCCGAGTTGACGTCGCTGAAGCCCGAGACCATTCAGTACACCATTGCCCCCAACGAATTCTGGAGCGATGGTCAAATCTTTAACGCCTCCTCGCTCATCAATTGGTGGCACCTGGAACGTCACCTCGCGAGCGTGCAGAGCGACGGGTATCGCGACATTGCCTCGCTCGTTTCCTCCAACGACGGTTTGAGCGTGACGGCCGTCTTCGCGACTCCCTACGCGGAGTGGAACTTGCTCTTTCGTGACGTGGAAGCGCCCGGTGCACCATTGGGCTGCACGTGGACAGATTTGTCACGGCGCCCGTCACTTGGTCCCTACAGCATTGTGAGTGCGTCGCCATCCAAATTCTTGCTCGTGAGCAATCCGCTGTGGAGCGCTGATCCCACGCGTTTCGCCCGCGTCGTCATCACTGACACGACGTCCATTCCTTCGAGTCCGGCGAGTTACTACGTGAGTTACTCGCTCAACGTCACGCGCCAGGCCGTGGACGCGGTGAGTTCACACCCCGACGTGCTCAGTCACATCGGTACCTCGAGTGACTTGCTCGAGATGACCTTCTCGCCGCTTGGACAACTTACGAAATCTCTGCGCATCCGTGAAGCCCTGAGCCTCATTCTCAACCGGCAACTGCTGATCGATGACATCTTCGGCTCAGTGACGTTCTCACCATCGCCGGCACAATCTGCCCTCTACTCCCAGGGCCAAGCTGCCTATCCGGGGGGGAGTGGCAATGGACCCTCCGCCCAGTCCACGACGACGACGCTCACGCCCAACACGACGAGCGCTCAGTTGGAGGATTGTCGCGCGTGTGCGGTGGCGCTGTTGCGAAAGGCCAAGTACGTCTTTGCGGACCGGCACTGGCTCGCACCAAGTGGCTCATCGCTCACGATCCACGTGGCGGTAGGTCCCACCGCTCTTGATCGCGTCGTCGCGAACGAGATCGAACACCAATGGCGCTCTGACGGGATCACCGTCGTCCAAACCAACGTGGTCTCTGATGAGGCCGCCGCGAACGCTGCGGCACTGAACGAGGCGGACGTGGCGATCTTCACGCACCCCACCTCGACGACGGCAGCACTCACCGCTCGATCCTTCGTTGGTCCCGCGTATCTCGACACGTACCCGAGTGGGGTTCGTCGCGTCGCCCTTGAGCGTCTGTATGAGACAGGCATTGGCATCTTTAATCCGGTCACCGCTGAGTCGACGTGGCTCGATCTGGATCAGGACGTCATGAGTGCCTTCTGGGTTCGACCACTCTTCACGACGCCCTCATTGGTGGAGTGGTCAAATGACTTGAATGATGTCTACGGAAGTCTGTCTATCGCTGGAATAGCGGACCAAGTGATGAATTGGACCATCGGAGATTCAAATCCGCAAGGTACTTGAAAGATTGTGATTGATCAAGAACGGCTAAAGTAGAAAATCGCGTCGGAGTGGCGGAATAGGCAGACGCGCCAGCTTGAGGGGCTGGTGCCCTTAGGGGCGTGCGGGTTCAAGTCCCGCCTCCGACACCAACAATCTGCGACTGCTTGACGCCCATCTCGTCAGGCAGCACGATGAGGGGAGGACTATCCTGCAATCGTCATCTCAAAGTGCTCGGGAGACACCCCGATCGACTCTACGTAAGTTAAAAATGCCGCATGCAGTTTGCGGGTGCTGTGATACAGGGAAGCACCCTAGGTAGTCAGCCATTTCGTCCAATTCGGCTAGTCACCTATAAGGCAAGTAAATTCTGGACAATCACTTTGGAAGCGTCATCCCTGAGAGTATCATCCGACGATCTAGATTGCAATGAATGGTCCAACCGCACTAGCATATACCACACCTGGACGAGAACGCGGTCACGATCACGACAGATTGCGGCGTTTGGTTGGATAAAAGTGAGATGGTCTCTTATGTCCGCGTCATGGTCCTAACTCGGACCCATCGACTAGGGAGTTATCCCAACGGGCCCTATGGCGGCGACGCGAAGACAGATCAAAACTAGAAGAGTGGTAATGGTTTTAGTTTTGATCGCATCGGCATCGTCGTCGAGGTCGCTACGAGTATCCGCGATGGGTTGAACGCTAAACGTGGGCTTCAACTCGAAGAATTTGTCTCCGATGACGAGGCCGGGAGTTATTGTCAAGACCTCTGAAATACATCCTCTGGGAGCGCACTTCAAATACGGTTCGAATGAGGGAAATTCGCTCGCCCTGTACTCTAGCGGATAACGGCCGCCAAAACGACGTATTCCGGCTATTGCCCATGCAAAGAGTTGTTGCTTAACACAAATCCTTGCGTTCCGTAGAATTTGGACGCAAAATTCCAAGGGACCATCCAGGAGTGCGCTGTGGAGGTCCGCCTACTGAGCACCGGACGAGGATGGAAGGAATCATTTCGCCAGGCTTTATCACTCGGATATGGTGCAATCTTAGGTGGAGCCCGTGCGTAATTTCTACGACAACCTCACTGAGGTCGAAGTGTACGAGACAGAACGGAGCCGTCGGGGGTCCCCTTCGTGGAAGCGCAGGCGGCCCCGATAGCTGGAAAATTCCAGTTTTTGTAAAACGAGAGCGACCGCAAAGGTAATTTGGCAGTGAAGATTACGAGGTGTGCGGGATTACTTAAAGTGGCATCAGTGAAAAGATCTTCCGATCCCATTCGGCTTAGCTGAACTAAATGTCCCAGCGATCCTGGACGGATAAATATAAGTCAGATAGAGGAGGCAGGGAAAGCAATGCCCGCATACTAAGAGAACCATCTGGCTTCCGCGGGCGGAACTTGCTGATGAATATTAAGGCTCGAAATTGACTTAGTCGGAATCTTAAATTTGGCCCATTGAATAATACATGCGGGGGCTGCCACTTAAGACATTACCCACCGAGGAATTACTTTTAAGTATAGCCTTCTGGGATATTTTCAATCCCTCTTTCGAGACATATTTCAGCCCCGAGATTTGCCGAATAAAGAACATGCAACAATTAGCAGGGAGGATGATCTTACAGATGGAACTTGCAATTGGTCAGTTCGTCGGACGCTTTCTGCGACGGAGGTAACGACTTCAAACACCTATTCGCGGTCAACTGTCAAGTTATTTTGGCAGAAGTGATTGGTGGGCAAGCCACTCGCTTACTTTGGAAACGACGCCACACATCGGGCGATTGCCCAAATTGCAAAGAAACACCAAAAGCGGATTGCCACTGGAAATGCCGGGACTCAGGAAAGGTCGTTGCCGATCTAATGCTCGGAACATGGGTGATGCTCCTTGGCCGCGGTGGTTCATCCGACATTGGTCGGATCGTCAACTACGACAAACAACTTTGGCAACCCGCCCTGAGAAAGGGTTCGCCACCGGCACCTCACAGCGAAAGGGACGAATTCGTCGCCAAAAGAATCATGACTCACCAACGCGCATCTAATTTTCGCACTCTACGCAATCGCGCAGCTCACCATGAACCAATCTTTGATCTTGGAATTTTAGTCGACGGTACGACAACCCGTGTTCTCCACTACTGGATGTTCGAGCCCAGACGATTGAGTTGCTGTCGTGGGATGTCACTGGACCTTGCAGCCGTTCATACCACGGATCCCGACTTTGTCAAGGTCTGGAGAAGCCGTCCGTAACCTTGAGTCAAGGGCCAATCTAGAATAATAAGAAGTCAGTGTGAACTTAAGCAGTGGCAACAAAACTCATCCCGCATGATAAACAATGGCGGCAGATGAATGCTGCGAGTTGAGACATTTTCAACAACTTCGATACACATCACGAGCTTCTCAAACATCGACCCAAATCGCTCCGTCGACTTCAAATCACCACGGAGATGGAATATTCATTGTTCATGGACACGATGGAGCGTTAAAGGCCGAAGTTGCCAGGTTCGTCGAACAGGCTGTCGGCATAAGACCGATCATTCTTCACGAAAAGGCAGATCGGAGGCAGGACCATCATCGAAAAATTCGAACTTCACGCAGCGGAAGCCCGATTCGCGATTGTCCTCCTCACCGGAGACGACGAGGGAAGAGCTGTGGGAACGCAGACGATGAATGCGAGGGCGCGTCAAAACGTCGTCCTTGAGCATGGATTCTTCATAGGACAGTTAGGGCGAGAAAACGTCGTTGCACTTTACGAGAAAGTTGTTGAGCTGCCCTCAGACCTATCGGGTGTTTTGTATAAGTCCGTCGACGGGAACTGGCACACCGAACTCGCTGCAGAACTTCAGGCTGCAGGTTTCGCCGTCGATCTAAACAAGCTCACTTGAAGTGAACGCACGGCAGAGGACGAGCATCCTCTGGAGCGCTCAAGGCGCAGATCGAGTGACACCCTCAGAAGGCGGCCATGTGTCGATCCGCCAGTCGGAGAATGTGCAAGTCGGCCCTCCGACACCAGAGTGATACCGAAGTGGTATCATAAACCTATGGCATTCACAGTTCGCACCGACGCCGCGCTCGAAGAGGCACTTGATTCGCTTTCGCAGTCCGAAGGAATCTCGCGTCAAGAGATTATTCGACGTGCAGTTCTAGAACGGTACGAGCGGTCGGGCCATAACGCACGAGTTTCGGACGCCACACGACGAATGACCGTTCGGTGGGCCGATGTCTTGGAGCGTCTCGGCGCTGAATGATTGAATTCGAGTATCTGGAAATTGAAGACGTCGTAGAAATGATTCGCACGCTCGGCGTTGGCCCCATTCGCGATCTCGGACTACTCGACTCAGCTATCAATAGACCTCGGTCGAGTGCGTTTGGTGAAGACGCATACGAATCCATTGATCTCAAGGCGGCAGCGCTGCTGCAATCTATGTCGAACAATCACGCGCTTGTGGATGGAAACAAGAGAGTTGCTTGGCTCAGCACCGTCGTTTTTTGTGACCTTAACGGTTTCGCGCCCGGTCTTAAGGATGATGATGCTTTTCAACTCGTCTGGGATATTGCCAGCTCAGCGGAAAATGACATTGCGGCAATTGCACACCGACTTCATCTTTCTCCAATTGCTACCTAGGTCTCCCGGGGCGAAACCCTAAGCGTGACCGCGGGCCAAAGCGCCTTCGTGGATGTTCCAACTGTCATCACTGTTTCCTGTCGGTGACGTTTCGCACCTTTGATTCTCTGAGCTGCTAATACGAGGTTGCAGAATTGTTGTGTTGGGCCTCCGACACCATTCAGAAACATGAAGGCTGCAGCAACCTCCAGAGTAGTTCGGCAGAGATGATCTTTGGAATTGGAGAGCTAGTTCTTTAGCTGTTCCGCCACCCACGAGAAGACAGTGTCTTGCCATAACATCTGTCCCATTCCTTCGCAATGACCACCCGCGCCTTCTTCAATGGTGAAGGTCCGGAGTTCTTTCGGACAGTTAAGAGCGTCGTAGAGTTTGTGACTTTGACTCGCGAAGTCTCCTTCGCCTTCAGTCACGAGAGTTGGACATGAAATTTGTCCGGCGAGATTTTCCAATGAATAGGACATGAGCAAACGGAGCCAACCACCAAAGCTTCCGGCACCCATTGCGGCGATCCGAGAACCGTAAAAGGCTCGTCCACGCTGGTCTGCGATGAACCCTTCAAGTTGTTGGTCCATCGTCGGATCCGCTGCCAGGACCTTTTCCCAATCCTCCGCGCTGAACATGTCAACGAAACGTGAAACGAAGTCGAACTGTCCCGGATCCGCCACAAGCGCCCGGACACGATTCTCACGACTCACGCCTCGAGGCCCTAGGTAGCCCCCCAGACTTCGACCAATGACGACGATTCCATCTTCTTGAACGAAGTGTTGTCTGAGGCTCCAGTCGATGACGGCACCAAGGACTATCTCGAAGTCTGGTCGCATCGTGACGCCGTGCTCGATGAGTTGTCCACCTTGGCCCGGTCCATCCCACGTGACGGCGTTCCATCCCTGTGACATGGCGCCGAAGGCCCCATACTTGAACATTTCTTCACACGTCCCGTCAAACCCACCGGGAAAGAGCAACGTTGGACGTGGTTCGTCGTTCGAGCCGTGTGGTCGAAATAGATAGCCGTTCAGGGGTGTTGGAGCAAAGTCAATGGAAATAGCTTCGATTGAGTACGGCAGATACGAAATGGCCCTACGAAAGAGGTCTCGTTGCTTGCGATACGCCCTGACAACGCGTTCATCGGAAAGGTCGTGGCGCAAAAAGAAATAGGACTGGCGACTGTACTCCGAAGCTCGGAGATATCCCCGTCCGGCAAGCAGCGCCAAACCACGGTGCGCTGCTAAGTCGGCCGCTTGTTCAGCTGCCTCCGCCGTCCGATCCCATTCGCTGAACCAAGACGCGTAGTCACCGGCCGGAACCCGCTTGGCCGTTTCGATCGCTTCACCGAGGTCCGCACTTCCGACATAAGAACCAATAAGGGTCCGCGCCAGTTGTGCATCCATGTCGGCGTCATCGTGCAAACTCACCGCATCGCCACCTTTCGAACTCCATTGCTTCGCTGATACTCAAGCGCCTTCATCGCGAATGCGCCTCTCTATTTAAAACACGGGATCAAACTTCGTAAATCATTCGCATCCGTATCATCTCGCCATCAATTGAGAACAATTGTGCTTCCACCAGATTCAAGGATTGTACGAGAATTTCCAGCGCAAAAAGGAATGAACTCGTAATTCATCCTCGAAAGTTGGAATTAGCGGCAAGACGAATGCAATCAGAATCGCTTTCATGATTCATTGTCAGTTATGAAGTAACGAGTCGATTCATGGGGGAGGTTCGTCGCGAATCTCCGTTCCCGTCTACGACTCTCTTGCTTCAAGGTGCCAATCGAAGGTTGCAGAAGCACTCGATCGGGTTTTTGACACTCGTCGAGTTATCATCAGTTTCAGCCATCCAATGCGGTGGAGTACCAGAAGGCGCAAAATGATGGAGATAGTCAACTTGGGAGCGGCGGACGGTCTGCCTCCGGTTGACTGGACGATAATCAAGGCAAAACTCGATGCCGGATCATCACCCTCTCCAGAGGCTCATAACGCTCGGACGACTTGGCTCTCGACCGTAAATGAGGACGGGAGCGCGCACGTGACTGCGGTCGGCGCCCTCTGGTTGGAGGGAAGCTTCTGGTTTCAGACGGGATCCGGTACCCGGAAATGCCGCAACGTAACCCGCGACCCGCGCTGTTCGATCGCGTTGTCGATTCTCGACGCTGACGTGGTCGCCGAGGGCGAGGCAAAGCGCGAGACCAACACGACCACGCTGTCGCGCCTCGCCACAGCCTGGGCGGACCAAGGGTGGCCCGCTGAGCTTGATGAGTCCGGGGTTGGCATTACCGCACCGTTCAATGCACCGTCGCAGGGTCCTCCACCGTGGAACGTGTATCGAATAATGCTGACGTCGGTCACCGTGACACTAGGAACTGAACCAGGCGGACTGACAAGATTCAATTTCTAATTTCGGCCTGGTTTCGAACTTGCTCGGTGGACAGAACAATGAGATCCAAAATCAGGACATCCGTCACTGACCAGCACCATCAGCACTTGACCGAGGCGTCGATATGGGAGCAATATGCACCACGACACTGGATCGCAAATCCGTAAAAGTGATCCGCTGATACTTTGCTGTTCGACTTTGTGATCGTTATGCCGTGTCATGTGGTCGTCGTCATCGCCACTTCATTGAATCGTTTCGGATCAGTGTGCGGGACCACGATGGCATTCTCGGCACGCTGCGCTTCAGCGACTGGTGTGTTCTAAAAGATGAAAGGTATGAGCATTCTTGTGGAGCGTTTGTAGGGCGGGTAGGCCATGGGGAACTGCTCGCTCATGTACCGTTCCTCGACTGTCGCGCTGTAAAGGAAGTAAACGCCAGCCAAGACCACGGCGATCATGAAGGTCCAATTGAGTGCCACGGCGGTACCGAATCCGGCGAGAAGAATGCCGGAATAAATCGGGTGTCGAACCAGGCGGTAGGGTCCACTCGTCACCAGTTCGGGCTCGTCCTTCTTGGACATCGGCGTTCCCCAGTTTCGCCCGATATTCACGCGTGCCCAAACTGCGAACGCAAGACCGAGCGTGAAGAGTACGAGCCCGAATGCTGCACGCCACGGAGAGAAACTGGAATGTCCATTTCGAAATGCTCCCAGGCGGATTAACACAATGGCCACGAGAATGATCACCGCTCTTGCTCGCAATTCGTGGGTCCAGGCGACGTGACCCCGCTTCATTGAAATCGCGGCCACGAGCCAGTAGATCCAGAATCCCACCCATCCAGCGGTGAAGACGAGTTGCATTGCGTGCACGAGATTCATATTTCCACATCAGACGCAGATGTAGCTGAAGAACATTTTTCGTCATCACGACTCGGTGCCGATTCGCTGTACCCCTTGGAAGGTTCTGTTCTTGAGCCCCGCTCGAGGTGATCCGGGTTCCTCCCAGTGCATTCAGCGCCACTGGGGCACGTTGTCGACACTCGCCAATAGGGTCCAAGCATCGAATCTTCGACGTGTCGCACGATGGCCTGATGCTCATCGGATTGATGAAGCGACGCAGAAAAAGGAGCCACTGAACAATGTCAAACGCTTCGAATCTCGGCGGTACGTACACATTGGCCCATGACTTCACCGTAACGAGAATGGGATACGGCGCCATGCAATTGGCCGGTCCGGGAGTCTTTGGTCCACCCAAGGATCGTGATGAAGCGATCGCGGTACTTCGCGCCGTGGTTGATCTCGGCATCACCCACATCGACACGAGTGACTTTTATGGACCGATCGTTACGAACGAAATCATTAAAGAGGCGCTCCACCCCTATCCCGAGTCTCTACGGATCGTGACAAAGGTCGGCGCCCGGCGCGACGAAAAGGGTGGTTGGCCCCACGCACGAACGCCCGAGGAACTGCGCCAAGCTGTCTATGACAACCTGGCGCACTTGGGTCTTGAAGTTCTCGATGCCGTGAATCTTCGCGTCGGTGGATTTAGTGCCCCTGAGGAAGGTTCCATCGCTGAGATGTATGGCGCTCTCGTCGAACTGCAACAACAGGGTCTCATCAAGCACCTAGGGCTTAGCACGGTATCGATGGCTCAGATCAGCGAAGCGCAGGCCATCGCGCCACTTGTCTGCGTTCAGAATTTCTATAACGTCGCGAACCGAGGCGATGATACGTTGATCAATTCACTCGCCAACCAAGGAATTGCGTACGTGCCCTATTTTCCCTTGGGCGGCTTCAGTCCCTTGCAGTTAGGCGCTTTGGACGAGATTGCGCAGCGCTACGACGTTCGGCCAATGGCTGTCGCACTGGCGTGGCTACTGCATCGTTCGAACAACATCCTGTTGATTCCCGGCACGTCGTCGCTGATTCATCTTCGCGAGAACGTCGCGGGTGCCACATTGGAACTTGATGACGATGATCTCGCTGCGTTGGACGCTGTCGCTGCGCAAGCCCAAGGAGGGGCAGAGTAAGTTTCTGACGTCGACCTTGCGTGAACAGGAGTCATGATGAAAATGCGAATGCTGGGCTCGGGTGGTTTGGAAGTGTCCGCGGTCGGACTCGGATGCATGGGAATGAGCCACCATCGAGGTAATTCTGCCTCGAAGTCTGAGATGGTCGAACTCCTTCGAGACGCCGTCGATCTCGGCGTGACATTCTTCGATACCGCTCAGGTCTACGGACCGTTCACGAACGAAGAACTTTTGGGTGAGGCGCTCGCGCCGGTGCGTCAACGAATCGTTATCGCCACGAAGTTTGGACTCACTGAAGTCGACGGAAGTTCAACGCTCTCAAGCCGTCCCGAACTCATACGAGCGAGCGTCGAAGGTTCTCTCGCTCGGCTGAGGGTGGACTGCATTGACTTGCTGTATCAGCATCGGGTCGATCCCGAGACACCGATTGAGGATGTTGCGGGGACGGTCGGTGAGTTGATTAAGGAGGGCAAGGTTCGCTACTTCGGCTTAAGCGAAGCAAGCGCCGCCACGATACGACGCGCTCACGTGGTTCATCCGGTGACGGCGGTGCAAAGTGAGTACTCAATTTGGTATCGCAAGCCCGAGATGGAGGTGTTGCCAACGTGCGAGGAACTGGGTATTGGTTTCGTCCCGTACAGCCCACTTGGCCGCGGGTTTCTTACCGGGGCCATCGACGAAACAACGAGGTTTGACGACGCCGACAATCGAACGAGCAGTCCGCAATTTACGATCGAGGCTCGCCGGGCAAATCAACGTATCGTGGAAGTCCTAAAGGAGTTCGGGGACAAGAGAGATGGCACCGCGGCTCAAATTGCACTTGCCTGGTTGCTCGCTCAATACCCGTGGGTGGTGCCCATCCCAGGACCACCAAGCGCCATCGTCTTGAGGAGAATCTCGCAGCGACCGAAATGACTCTTTTCCCAGAAGAATTGAACACGATTGGAAGTGCCATCGCCGAACTCGAGGTTGTCGGGACCCGGTACCCCGATGCCGTGGAGAAAATGACCGGACTCTGAATCAAATCGGAAATGGTGAGGCGACGAAATGTTTCTTGCCTCTTCGGCTCGACAGAGCTCAACTCGCGAAGGCAAAATCGGCCGTTTGTTCATCATTGGCTCAAGCGACGCTGCACTTCCTATGCTGAGCTGGTGACGGGAGAGTTCCATGCGCAAGTCGACCTCTCCGAAGAACGAGATGTTGCCTTGGCGACGGCTCGAGAGTGGGGCGTCCAACTAAGTCATCCCTTTACGATGTCCAATGTCTCGTACGTTGCACCTACCAGCGACGGTGCGGTACTCAAGGTGTCGTGGCTGGGAGATGACGAAGGACTCCACGAGCCCGACGCTCTCGAATGCTGGGACGGAGATGGTGCGGTTCGGCTCCTTCGCCGCTCCGTTCGCGCGTTACTTGAGGAACGAGCACTCCCTGGTGACGACCTCTCGAACGTCGTGGAGTTGGAAGCCACGCAAATTGCGACGGGCATCGCCCAGAAACTATGGCGACCAGCGACGGCGCCGTTTCGACCGGTGAGCCCGTACGTGGCTGCTTGGCTGGACGTGGCCGAGGGACAAGGGAGTGAACTTGCGCCCTTGGCTCGTTCGTTGTTTTCGACGATTGGTGGGGGAGCCGACTGGCTCGTCCATGGCGATTTTCACCACCACAATATTTTGCGCTCCCAACGAGGATTCCTTGCTATTGATCCGAAACCATATCTCGCCGATCGTGAGTATGACGTCCCTCCGTTTCTTTGGAATCCTATGCATAATCGATTTGACGATCCGGTTCAAACTGAGGAACGAATCAGAGCGTTTGTCAACGTCGGATTGGATGAGTACCGAATCCGTGCGTGGACCGTGATTCGCGGTTCCTATTTGCGTCCGGGACAGCAGTACGTGAAACCATTGCGATCACTCATTGAGTAAGGCGGTGATCCCCGCAATTTGAATGATGAGTACGTTGTCGTTGCTCAACCGCGATTGAAGTGCTCGGCGAGCAAGTCAGCAATCTCGTCATGCAGCTCGACGGGAATGTCGTGACCCATACCAGGAATCATTTTCAGGCTTCGCCATTGATCGCATTCGCGGTGGCCTCGCCGCCCGAGGGATGCACGAGTGGATCTTCGACTCCGTGAATGACGAGAGTCGGCGACACGATAGCGTGGAGGTTGGACGTTCGATCAGGCTGGGTGACGACTGCGGCGAGTTGGCGAACGAAACCCGCAGGGTGAAAGGCCCGATCGTACGAGGCAGCAGAGAAACGCACGCAGTACCGAGTCGTCTCGGGGTACGCGGGCGAACCAATAACCTTCGAAATGCGGACTCCATTTTCAATTGCTTCATCTCGGTTGGTCGGAACCGTTCCGACGAGCGCGGCGAGCGCCTCGGGGGAAGGTTGACCAACGCTCAGATCGCCAGTTGTCGACATGATGGACGTCAACGTGCGCGTCTTAGAAGGGTGGTCAATCACGAACGTCTGGGGAATGATCCCGCCCATGGAAGCTCCAACAATGTGTGCGGACGCAATTCCAAGTTCATCGAGAAGCGCTGCCGCGTCATTGGCCATATCCGAGAGAGAATAGGGTGCATTGACCGTGCCAGACAGCAACTCACCAAGTCCCGGGACACCGACATCGTCAAACCACGTTGATAAGCCGATGTCTCGGTTGTCGAATCGAATGACGTAGAAACCGCGGTCTGCGATCGCCTCACAAAATTTTGGATCCCACGTTGTCATCTGGGCGCCGAGACCCATGATCAAAAGTACGGCGGGCAACGACGGGTCTCCGAAGGTATCGAATTCTAAGGTGATGCCGTTGGCCTGAGCTTTTGACATGGCGTCACACTATCGTGAGACAACTACGGTCACCAACCTTTGACCACAAAATGGACCTTTCAATTGTCTTCTCGAGATCGGAACCTCGGAGCGCGAAGTAACTCGTTGTTCAACCTCCTCCGGATTGCATCACTGTCGGCCCGATAGAGATTCCCCATGACTGAGGTCCCATGTTGACTTTTCGGGCGATGTGGTCTTTCGAGGACGATAACGACGTCGATGGCCTCGTTGGAGCGATCCAGTGCCTCTCCAAAGGGTGTCATGTTCGTAGTTCGAATCCATAAACTCCCACGCATGAGTCACCGCTCGGTTTTGCCCATCGTTCGATTGTTCACTTCTGCCTTCGTACTGACGAGTCTCGGCACGGTCCTGATCGTTCAGCGCGCGAGCGCGAGCCCCCCGGCACTTCCCCCTTGTGCGGCGAGTGGCTTTCGCGTGGTGATCACTGATTTGGGGTCTCACCGGGGCCAGGCGCTCCAATCCTTCGAATTGAAGAACGTGGGGAGTTACACGTGTGGAATGGACGGGTTCCCGAATCTCAGTTTCTACACCAAGACGTCACTGGACACGTCGCTACGAATCGTTCACCGCGCGAACGTGTACGCGACACTCGCTCCAAAGTTGATCCCGGTTGGTCCTGGGGAAGTGGTCTCGTTTGGTGTGAGTTATCGAACAACGGCATCGGACCGCGACCAAGGTTTGTTCAACTGCGACGTAGAGTCAATCCTCCTTCAACTTCCATTGGCGCCAAGCTCGATTGGAGACTTCGCTCTTCGAGATGAATTCAACGCGTGTCGCGCTGGTCAAGTCATTGCCGTCACTCCCGTTGAAGCTCGATCACAGCCACTCCTCTCAACGACGTAAATTTCTCTGGAGGCTCACTCGGCCTGAACCAACGGGGCTCATTCGTCTGAATTCCTAGAGCGCTTCGCTTCGTGAATGTATCCGAGCGAAATTCTTCGAAATAGACGCGCCCGAACGACCTGCGCCACACGTGTTGATTCTTGTTGACAGGAATTCCCACTAGCGTTGGTGGCGGAGAGCCGGGAAGACTGGTCGGCACGTTTACGTTCAGGAAGGATGCTGCTGTGGCTCTCTGGTTTCTCGCATTCTTCGTGGGTGCGATCGTGAGTCTGGCGACGAGTTGGCTCTTGGTGACGCGTCTCGAAAGAATCGGTGAGCGCTTAGGTCTCTCTGAAGCGCTGCTTGGCGTTATCGCGGCACTCGCGGCAGACGCACCGGAGATTACTTCTGCGATTTCAGCGATGGCCCAACATCGCAAGACCATTGGAGCGGGTGTGGTCATTGGTTCGAACGTGTTTAATCTCGCGGCACTTCTTGGTTTAGGGGCGCTGGTCGCCGGATTCATCACGCTTCATCGACGCGTGGTTGTTTTGGGAGGGACCGCGGCGATGTTCATCGCGGCGTGCTGCACGCTGGCGACGTTTGGATACCTGAGTGCTGACGCCGCACTAATACTGTGTTCGATTTTGTTTGTTCCGTTCATTTTCGTCGCTGGCATCCGTCGTGAGAAGCTTGTTGGTTCTCGCGTTGCGCGACGTTTGACGCGGTGGATCGCGATTGCACTCGATGATGAGGAAGTTGAACTCTTTGAGGCGATACGACCTCGTCGGGGAAGATCTGTTGACGTCGTGATTGCCGGAGGCTCTCTCTTGGTAGTCGTCGCTTCGAGTATTGCGATGGAACGGGGTGCGTCGACGATCGGGCGGCATTTTCGAATTTCTGACGCCATTGTTGGCGGATTGATACTTGCTGCGGTGACGAGTTTGCCGAACGCTGTCGCGGCAGTTCATTTGGCTTCCAAAGGAAGGGGTGCGGCAGCGCTAAGCACCGCACTCAACAGTAATAACTTGAATGTCTTAGCTGGACTCCTCGTGCCAGGAGCAATCGTTGGACTTAGCGTGCCCACATTTGCGGGAGAACTAACAGCGCTCAGTTATTTCGTACTGACCGCCCTCGTACTTATTTGTGCGTTTATGTATAGAGGCCTGAACCGAAGAGCAGGTTGGTACATCATCTCGGGTTACGCGATTTTCGTGGTGTGGCTCACGTTGACCTCCAAGTAACTAACAGCGAGTTCGACTGAAACCAAAGTTACGAAGCGTTACACGATTGCAACGCAAAGTCAACAATCCTAAGGTGTTTCAAAGGAAGACGCTTCTAGGATGGACTTGATTCGCGAATGTTCTCGCGTCAAGAGAAGAGACTGTCATGAACTTGATTACTCGTCGTTATTCCTTAGCAAATTTTTCGAGGCCCCGCCGCTGTGCGCTTCTTGCTACTAGCGCACTATCTCTTATCGTGCTTCTCGCCACCTCAATGATTGCCCCGGCTCTGGCAGGAGCAACTGGAAGTACCGCCAGCAGCATAAGCATCGTCGCGTCGCCCACGTCAAACCAAACCTTCGGGCAAAGCGTAACGATTACCGCGACGGTTACCTCAGGTGCCACGGGCACGGTGAACTTCGAATACTCCACGGATGGTTCCACCTATTCGAGCATCACGGGTTGCAATGCGCAGTCATTAGCTTCACCACCGGCCACGTGCGTGACGACAGCCATACCGCTTGGAACCATTGACTTAGAGGCGATGTACTCCGGAGACGGCACCTACGCGCCGTCCACCAGCTCGGCCTACAACTTCCACGTTAATCCGGGGTCAACCGCCAGCTCCGTGGCGATCACGAGCACGTCGGTGACATCACCCCAAAAGCAAGGAACGTCAATCATGTTCACCGCGACCGTGACAGCGAGCGCTACGGCGACGGTGAACTTTGAATCCTCAACGAACGGTTCTACGTACTCGAGCATCACGGGCTGCTCCGCGCAGACAATATCAACGACCACCTCAACGTGCACAACCAACGCCCTTCCTCTCGGCACGATGGATGTAGAAGCGGTCTTCTCGGGTGATGGAACGTACGCGGCGTCCACCAGCGCTGCGTATCCCTACCGCATCACTACCGGAACGACGACGAGTTCGGTCGCGATCACTGGCGCATCACCTTCCTCGCCCGTGCCTGTGAACACCTCGGTTACGCTCACCGCCACGGTAAATGCCGGAGCGACTGGCACCGTCACCTTCGAATATTCGAAGGACGGCGTCAATTTCTACACGATCAGTGCTTGCACCAACGACACGGTGAGCGGCACCACCGCTACGTGTACCACGACACTCGTCCCCGTCGGGACCGTCTATCTCGTCGCGGTGTACTCGGGTGACGGCACCTACGCTTCTTCCACGAGCACGGCCTATGCCTATCACGTGATTTCTGGCTCGTCGGCCAGCGCGGTCGCGATCACTGGTGTTGTACCTGCCGGAACGGCAATCGTGAACGGTTCGGTCACGATTACCGCCACGGTCAACGCTGGCGCCACCGGCACGGTGGAGTTCGAAAGTTCGCTGAATGGTGTTTCCTACACGGGAATCACTGGTTGCATTAGTGACGGAATCTCGGCCAACGTGGCGACGTGCACGTCAACCTCCATCCCGCTCGGAACGACCGACCTCGAAGCCGTCTACTCAGGGGATGCCACCTACGCCACTTCGACGAGTTCGCCACTTGCGTACACGGTGCGCTACGCGAGCAGTGTCAGCGTAAGTGCGATCGTGCCCGCAACGACGACCACCTACGGAACGAGTGAGACAATCACTGCCACCATCACGACGGGCGCCACGGGCACTGTGGAGTTCGAAACCTCGACTAACGACGCGACCTTTACGTCGATCTCGGGTTGCACCGTTTCGCCAGTGAACGTGACGAGCCACAGTGCGACGTGTGCGACAACGGCGTTGCCAACCGGGACAATTTATATTGAAGCCATTTACTCGGGTGATTCGAATTACGCGCCCCTGACCAGTCCGGCCGTACTTTACGTCGTGACCCAGGCCACCCAGGGCGCCCTGAGCGTGAGTTCGATCACCGGCGTCTATGGCAAGGCGTTGTCGCTGACGACGTCAGGGGGATCCGGGACGGGTGCGGTTACGTACGGAGTGGTGAATGGAACGGCGAGTGGGTGTGTCGTATCTGGTAGCACTCTGAGCGCGACGAGCGTGGGTACGTGTACCGCCAGCGGCACGAAGGCTGCGGATGCGAATTACAAGGCCGCCATCTCCACAGCGACGACTGTCAACTTCATCGTGGCGGTGCCTCGAGCAATCAAAGTGATTGGTGTCGTCACGGTGGGCCGGGTGTCGAACGTGATGCGTCGGGAAATTACTTCTACGGACAACCGACCATCATTTCCAATGAAGCGGGATTGAGCGCACGGGTGACTCGGATACCGGAACGTCACTCAGCATTCGAATCGTTGTACGCTCGGGGGCGAAGAGCGGGGCACACGTGTTGACGTTCATCTTCAAGAATGGACAACGTTCGTCTTTGCGATTGAACATTCGTTAGCGCCGTCTCGTAGGCATCGAAGGTTGAATACCTCGGCGCCTGAGATGGTTCAGCGTTACAGCCGGAAGAAGAACTGGTTTAAGGGAAGGTTTTGTTCGTCGCGACGACGAAGGTCGCCGGCTTGCTGAGCGAGAATTTGGCTCCCCAGTCGCTGAACGTGATCGCGTCGGTCGCAATGGTCGAGCCCGAGACCGCGATGACTTTGATACCAACGGGAAGAAACGGTGCAACGGTCGACACGTACACCGTTTCGAGCGAGTCGCCACCGTGAATCGTGTGTCCTTCGATGGCGAAAGCACTCTTTCCGTCAAAAGTCTTAAGACCAACAATCTTGGCCGACGAGATATCGGTGGTTTCTTGAACGACCGATGGAAGAAGGATTCCTCCGGCGATGTCACTGTACATTGCGTTGCTCGAGGGAACTTGTGCCCACTTTCCAGCGAGCGGTGTCGAAGCGACGTCGAAGTCACTCTTGTAAGCGGCGGCGTCCGCGTTCATGTAGAGCGTATTGTCGAAGAGCAACGAGGTTTCCGAACCTCCGTTGAAACTTTGCGTTTGGGGTTCCGAATTTCTGGGCACTGTGGGTATGAATCGTGATCGCTCCGTAGCCTGTCAACTTCGTTAACTGCAGCGTAGTCACGAATCGCTCATGCTTCATGGCTTTGGCGACTGTATTGAGAATTGTCTTTGCGTCTTCTTCTTTTGCGAACGGCGACGTTGATGCGCCAACGGGTGCCTGGAGCGTGAGGAGGCCAATGGTGACACCCGCGAGAACAAAACGTGATAAGTAACGCACCGAGACCTCTACCTGGGAAGAACTTTCGAACCCGCACCAATGTACCCGTCATTCATCTGGTCGGTGTCGAAACGCCGCAGCGACGTCGATGGACATTCTCAGGAGCAGACACTCCCGCTCGTAACGAGGCGACGCATCATTCACCACCGTGAGTAGAAGCTGAGTCAGGCTAGGAACGTGGTGTGCTGGTTCGTCCGCGTTCAGTTATTTACCTATTTCAAGATTTGTTTTGTGGGGCAGTGAAGTACACTGGTACCAGCACACTTTTTCGTCGGTCTCGCTGCATAGCGAGAAGAAGAGTTGGTCAAGAAATGTTCGAGCACAATGATGATGGGTCAGCGTTAGAGAACTTCTTCGAACTGCTCGCACCGCATGATTTTTTCGACAATATCAACATGGGTGTCATTGTTCACCGAGCCGATGGAGCCATTGTGGGCTGCAACCAGATGGGTGCCGCACTTCTTGAGAAGACTCGAGAGCAGATGATCGGCAGGACGTTTGAGGAATTGCCTTGGATTGTCGAACCATACGGCATTGTCCCGAATGTCGACAGTGACGCACCTGGGTTCTTCGATTCAGGTGGGCTCGAGAATCAGAGGTCTCGAGTTTTGGGAGTTCTAAGTCCTGGCAAGTCGGTTCGATGGCTGATGACGAGTAATTTCCCCGTGGTGACCAATGGCGTGCTCCAAGGTTCAATGACCTCGCTGCGCGACGTGACGGCCCAGCATCATAAAGAGCAATCCCTCGAGCTCATGACCGAGGTGAATCGACTCATGATTCAGTCCCACGGCGAGAACGACTTTTTGCAGAACGTGTGTGATGCCTTCGTGGGCTTGGGAGGTTACCGGTTAGCCCGATTCGATGTAGCGGTTGACGACGAAACGTCGAGTGTTCGCAATATCTGTTACGCCGGTCCCGAAGGGTACATCCTCGATGCCCGGATTACCTGGAATGACATCGACACTGGGCGAGGCCCCATTGGCTCGGCCCTGCGCACGGGAGTCGCCCAAGTCGATAATGACTTGTCGCGCGAGGTTCGAGCCAAACCATGGCGAGAGTTGATGGAGAAGTTTCAACTTCGCTCATCGGTATCGGTGCCACTGCATCTTTCGAGCGGTCGAGCAACAATGACTACCTACGACCATCACACGAACGCCTTTCCTGAATCAAAATTTCGCTGGTTCCAATCGATGGTTAACGAAATCGAATTCGCTGCGCAGCACGTGCACTCGGTCGAATCCACCGAATTGGCACTCGATGGCACCATGTCGGCGCTTTCGAGAATGACCGAGACCCGTGACCCCTACACCGCTGGTCACCAATTTTCAGTAGGCGCACTCGCGGAGCGAATCGCGCACGATATGGAGATTGACGACACGAATACTCGACTGATTCGTCGTTCCGGGGAGCTTCACGACATCGGAAAGATTGCGGTTCCGGTCGAAATACTCACGAGACCAGGACGCTTGAGCGCCGCAGAATTCAACATCATGAAGACCCACCCAACCGTCGGTGCAGAGATCTTGGCCAAGACGTCGTTGCCGTGGCCCATCACAGACGTGACGCTGCAACATCACGAGCGACTGGACGGTTCGGGGTATCCCTTCGGTCTTCGAGCCAGTGAATTGAAGATGCCCTCTCGCATCGTGGCCGTTGCCGACGTTGTCGAAGCAATGAGTCAACACCGCCCGTACCGGGTGGGATTGGGTATTGAAAAGGCACTTGGTGAAATTGGCCGTGGCGCCGGAACTGTCTATGACTCCGACGTCGTCGCTTCGTGTATCCGGGTTTTCGAAAATGGTTTCCATTTTGAAAGAACCACCAGTTCAGTCGCGACGTCCAGCTGACAACAACCCAATTGGACCCGTCGAGTAGTTCTTGTCGTACGAAGGCGTCTCATTGCCATGTTGCGCGGTGCGACACGGATTTGCAGAATAGCTTGCAGGTATCCACGAAGCGTGGTCTTTGACGCACAGTCTTTTCCCTTCGGGTGATTGACATTTCAGATCGGGATTGGTGCGCACATCGGTAGTGAAGCCATCAACAACTCGGGAGACGACTTTCGTGTTACAACGTGAAATGGAACTTGATGCGTACGCCATGGTCATGCTGTTAAAAAACCCTGACGCCCCTAAGGAGTCTGAAGAAGTTTTGGCCCAAGTGCAAGATGCTCATATGGCGTATCTCTCGTCGTGGCACGAGCGAGGTGTCATAAAAGCGGCCGGTCCCGTCATGGACGAGGAACTACGGGGCATCGTTCTTATGAATACGAGTGTCGAGGAAGCGGAGCTACTCATGCGCGAAGATCCCGCCGTTCGAGCGGGTCGCTTCGTTCTGAAAGTGTCCGAGTGGTTGGTACCCCAAGATGTGCTTACGTTTTCGCACGGTCACTTGCCTCGGTCCATGCGTGAGGTGCAGTAGGTGGTCATTGGTTCGACGCGGCGCTGAGCTGAAGACAACTGGACGCGGGCGGCGATGTTGACAAACGAGACACATCTCGCCGAGGCCAACCAAAACGTATCTCGACACGTGGTCTTTTGATGGTACGAAACCGGAGGACTTACAACAACGCAGGCTAATGAGAAATTACAGTTGGCTGGTTCCGATCGTCTGAAGGGAGCCCCCGTCGCCACGACGCCTTACAGCTTTGATACAAGGGATCGAACGATGCTTCAGGCCTTCGCGTTCGTACTTCACGAAAAAACTCCTGTGCATCGTGGTCGCGATTTCGATGCCAAAAATGCACAGCCGGCGCGTCAACGAGAACGAACTCGAAGATGTCGGGTTGGGGCGACTGTTTGACCGAGACGACAGACTCGAGGGCAAAGGAACCGTGTCGCCCAAGGGCTCGCCAGGACAGTTCATTGGTGGTTGAATTCAATGAGAGCGATGAAGCCACGCGCGTGACGAGGTGACGCAGATACCACGCAGTTGCCAGGGCATACAGCGCACCCATAACGATGATGACGCCCGAACTACGGACGATTCCCAGCACGAAAATTGCCACGCCCAACGCGCCGAACAGGGAAATGGCGCAGAGATTCAAGATCTCGGTGGATCGGCGCAACGTTCGAACGTTCGACATGTTTTCATCGTACCGGAGAGGACGTCAATGAACTGCCAACTGGCGCGACGGTGCTAGTTTCGCCCCATGAGCGACGACATGTCTGGCGGCGAAGACTCGAGCAAGAGCGACCCCAATCTTCCCGAAGATAAAGAGGCGCTCGGCGTGCCCTATGACTGGCGCCGGCCTACTGTGGCTCGTGCCAAGTCAAGGATGTGGAACCCGCAGGATCCTCGCATGTTCCCACCCAAGTCCTTCGGCGCTGGTTGGACGATCAATTTCTATTGGTTAGTCCACCTGACGAAGTACTTCTCGAATGACAAGAACACGAAGGACTCGTAGGATTTTCACGCTTCAGTCGTGAACCGGCGAAGAACCGATGTCGTTCAGTCATTCTGCGTCGCATTGTCGCGCGAGACAACATCCAAGGTCTCAGACGTCGCGTCGTACATCGCGGCTTCGAGTGATGCGTCTTTGTTCTCAGTGATAGGAAACGTCATTCTTCAAACGAGAAGTGAATCACTAAGATGACTGACGTGGACGAGGGATCATCAGGCGAGCCAGAGCTCTACGTCGTGTTTCTCGGTGGCGAACTGTCGCCGGGGCGGATGGGTGAGGATCACGAAGTCGTTGTCGTCGTCGCTTCCACGGTGAAGGAAGCTCGAGCGGCGGCGCGGGCGAAATGGAGCGGGAGTGCCAAGGGTCACGTCGACGCAACGCGCGTCATCAAAGTCGTTGACGGCTACGAGATCTTGCTTCGAAAGACCGATCGTGAGGACGCGAGCGAACTCGATGTGACGTACGAACCCGCGTATCCCGAAGCCGGCGGTTGAGTTCACCGCTTGCGACAAACGAGTTCCCCTTTCCCGATTGGCACCACCACTGCATCGAGTCGAACGTCGTTCATGGCGAAGTCCACGACCGGCTGCAGGTCCGTGGCGTGAGAAATCACATTGTCAGCGATCAACAAGCCGCCGCGAACCATTCGAGGTATCAGGATCTCGAGGCAGTCTTGGTAAACGTTCTTCTCCGCGTCAAGGAAGCAAAAACTCACGTCCTTCACGTCTCGTGATTCCTTCAAAAAGTCACCTTCCACAAGGGTGATGACGTCGGTCACCCCGGCCCGTTCGAAAGTCTCGCGGGCGAGGAGCGCCTTGTTCGCCAAAATTTCATAGGTCACGAGCTTCGCCGATCGTTCGCGACACGCCAGCGCGATCCACAGTGCCGAATACCCTGCGCTCGTGCCCACCTCGAGCCACGCGCCCTGGGGTGACGAACCCGCCATGATGGCTAGAAAACGACCGGTCTCGGGAGGGATCTGGCGGAGCCGATCCAAGTGCGCGGTCCCGTCTCCTCGATCGAGTTTGTCGCGCCGCTCCAAATCCTGCATGGTCATTTCGACGCTCTCGGGTATCTCGTGAAACATTGGTACCTCCTCGAATTGCGGCTACACCTTGCCACTCTCCCATACACATCGCTCGCTGCGTCGAATCTTCTGGTTCGACGTGGCAAGCGACCAGACCATTGTTACTACCATGGGCTCACGAGGTGCACGGTGCCAGAGATCCTTTTTTGTGTTTTCCCAAATCGAGACGACGCGATCGAACTCGCTCAAGAGGCGATTACGTCGCTCGCTGAATCACGAATCTCGGCGAGTATTCATTATCTCGACGGCGACGATGGTGTTTCGATGACTTCGGAAACCTTGGTCGTGAGCCTGGGCGGAGACGGCACGTTCTTGCAATCGGCACGTCTCGCTCATCGTTACGGCGCTCGTGTTCTCGCGGTCAATCTCGGGCGATTGGGGTTCTTGCTCAACGTCCCCTCCGACGAAATCGTCGAGAGCGTGAACGACGCACTCACGAACAACGAGGTCGTCGAGCGACTTGCCTTGACTTTCTCGATTGTCGGTACGAGCAAGGAGGAGTTCGCGCTGAACGAAGTGGTCGTTGAGCGAGCACACCCGGGGCATATGGTTCGTGTACGGACTTTCATCGATGATGAAGCGTTTCTCACGTACTCAGCAGACGGCGTCATGGTCGCCACACCAACGGGTAGCACGGGCTACAACTTCTCGGCGGGTGGTCCGGTGATGGACGCTGCCTTACCGGTCATGGTCCTCACTCCCATTGCCCCGCATTTCACCATTGATCGTTCGATCGTCGTTGACGGAGCGAAGGTTGTACGTCTCCTCGTCGACGACAAACCAGCCATCATTGTTGCCGATGGGCACACCAGTGGGCCCCTCGATCCGGGCCAGACTATCGAAGTGCGCAAGAGTCCCATGCCGGTGAGGGTCGTTGCGACCAGGAGTTTCGAATTGGGCTTTCGCCTTCGCGAGAGTCTTCGAGAGGGACATGCCTAAATCGCAATTGGTTGAGTTGTACGCCCACGGTTTGGGGGTAATCGAGGACGCGCGTCTGGAACTGGGACCGGGTTTTAACGTCATCACGGGCGAAACCGGTGCGGGAAAGACCTTGTTGCTCGGAGCCCTCGAACTTTGTCTCGGGGCCGAAGGCGCCACGTCGCGTTACGCCGCGCACGTGGATATGCGAGCGGCCGCGGTGTTCTTGCAGTCGGGTGCCAATGAAATCGTTCTGACCAGAGAAGCGAGCGCATCGGGTCGACTTCGCAGCACACTCAATGGCGCGCCCAGCAGCGCTGAAGTCTTGCGATCGCTAGCCGAGGACCTGATTGTCATCCACGGACAACACGATTCACTAGCCCTTCGAAATCGCGGGGAAGTGCTGGCGATCATTGATCAAAGCGGTGCCGTTGATACCAGTGAACTCGACGAGGTTCGATCGTCGCTCCGAGGGGCGCTGCAATTGCGTGACGCTTACGGCGGTGACCCATCGCAACGCGAACGTGAATTGGACTTTCTCTCGTTCCAAATCGATGAGATTGAAAAGAGCAAGATCGTCTCCAAGGACGAACTCGAAGAGACCCTTGAATCCCTGACCCGCTTGAGCTCACTTCGCGATGGCCAGCAGGCGCTCATGATGGTCATCGAAGCAATGGACTCAGAGCGCGACGACGCAGTGCTGACGGGTTTTGCTCGAGCAATTGACAAAATTCCCAATGACGAGGCCTACGACGACGCGCGGGCTTCGCTGCACAGCGCCCTGGCCCTCGCTCGTGAAGCCCTTCACGAACTTGCCTCTCTCAGTGATCCCGACGCCTTCGATCCCGGGGTCATCGCCGAATTGGACGAACGAGCCGCAATCTTGCAACACGTGGGCAGAAAGTACGGAGGAAATCTCGAGAGTGCTCTGGCAACCTTGATTCAACTACGCGAACAGCTGGCCGCTCAACGAGACGCCATGAGCAAAATGGCGACGCTAGATGAGGACATCGTCCTTCTCGAGCGCCGCGAACAGGAATTAGCTCGAAAGGTCAAGCGAGAGCGCGAATTTGCTGCGGTGAAACTGACCGAGGCGGTGCGCTCGCAACTGCCGCGTGTGGCGTTGCCCAACGCACTGCTGCGATTTAGCGTTGACGGCGACGACGGTTCGGATGCGCAAATCCTCTTCACGCCCAATCCGGGACTCCCCGAAGGGCCACTCCAGGCGCTCGCCAGCGGTGGTGAGTTGAGCAGAGTGCTGTTGGCACTGTCGCTCGAGACGGCTCACGAGGACGTCGTGGCGGTGTTTGACGAGATTGATGCAGGGGTTGGGGGTCAAGTGGCCCAGCAAATCGGGCAATGTCTGTACGAAGTCGGGCGCAAACAACAGGTTCTCGCCGTCACGCACCTCGCGTCAGTCGCCGCCATGGCTGATCACCACTTCGTGATCGAGAAATCCACGTCCCAGGGAAACACGTCGACCAACATTCGCGCCGTGAGCGGCGAGGCACGCGTGCGAGAGATTGCTCGGATGTTGGCCGGTGACGAACTCAGTGCCGAAGCGAAGGCGCTCGCACAGCAACTTCTCGAAAGATCGGCCTAAGAACTGCGAAGTCCGAGAGGCCTTCGATATGATGGGTATCCGTGGATGCGGCGGTTTACAAATGACAAAATTCGTCTTTGTAACAGGAGGGGTGTCGAGTTCTCTCGGTAAGGGTTTGACGGCCTCGTCCCTCGGTCGACTCTTGAAATCGCGTGGTCTTAAGGTCACGATGTGCAAGCTTGATCCTTACTTGAACGTCGATCCTGGAACAATGAACCCCGGTGAGCACGGTGAGGTATTCGTCACCGATGATGGGGGAGAAACCGACCTCGACTTAGGTCACTACGAACGCTTCATCGATGAATCGCTGTCGCGAATGTCCAACACCACGACGGGATCGATCTACTCGAACGTCATCGCGAAGGAACGCCGTGGGGACTACCTGGGAAAGACCGTCCAAGTTATCCCGCACATTACTGATGAGATCAAGGAGCGGATTCGTCGTCTCGGCACTCTGGGGGCCGACGTCGTGATCGTCGAGATTGGCGGCACCGTCGGCGACATCGAGATTGTGCCCTTCATCGAGTCGATCCGACAGTACCGACGAGACGCCGGCCGCGGCAATGTCTGTTACGTGCACTTAACGCTCGTGCCCTATCTTGCTCCTTCGGGCGAACAGAAAACCAAGCCCACACAACACTCGGTGACCGAGCTTCGCTCACGAGGAATCCAGCCCGACATAATCGTCTGTCGCAGTGATCAGCCCATTTCAGATGGTCTGAAGCGCAAAATCTCGCTGTTGTGCGACGTACCCATCGACGCGGTCATCTCCGCGGTGGACGCCCCTTCCATCTATGACATTCCGATCAATATGCACAATGAGGGCCTTGACCGCATGGTCTGTGACACGTTGGGCATCAGCGTCGAGGATCACCCGATTGACTTGAGTGCGTGGCAAGAAGTTGTCCATCGCGTCCACAACACCTCACGAACCTTGAAGGTGGCGGTAGTGGGGAAGTACGTGTCGATGCCGGACGCGTACTTGTCGGTTGCCGAGTCGATTCGTCACGCCGGCTTCGCGGTTGGAGCGACGACCACAATCGATTGGCTCGAAGCCGAACGTGTCCCATCGGAAATAGACGTCGATCGCTTGCGCCAGTATGACGCGATCATCGTGCCCGGAGGGTTCGGGGAGCGCGGCGTCGAAGGCATGATCGCCGCTTCGAAGATTGCGCGCGAGAACGATATTCCTTACCTCGGATTGTGCCTCGGTATGCAAGTCATGGTCATCGAATTCGCGCGCCATGTCCTCGGTCTCAGTGACGCGCATTCGACCGAGATCTCGCTCGGCACCTCCGCACCGGTAATTGCCCTCATGGCCGAACAGATGGACGTGGTGGACATGGGTGGCACCATGCGCTTGGGTGCGTGTCCCGCAATGCTCGAAGAGGGTTCGATTGTTGCCCGACTTTATGGTTCAACAGTCGTTTCTGAACGCCACCGCCATCGTTATGAATTCAACTCTCGATATCGTGAGCAGTTTGAAATGGCGGGCATGCGCTGTTCGGGAACCTCACCCGACGGACGACTCGTTGAATTCGTGGAAATCGATCAACACCCGTATTTTGTGGGAACCCAAGCCCATCCGGAATTTAAGTCCCGACCGGACCGGCCGCATCCCTTGTTCTTGGGACTCATCAAGGCGGCGGCGTCGCGAGCCGAAGGTCGAGAGCCACACATCATCGACCCCTCGTCGGTGCACGTCGCATAGTGACCAAGTCGTTTCGCGTCGTCGATCGATCACCTCTTTTAGAATCCTTCGTCTTTGACGTTGAACGGCGCACCATAGAACACGACGGAACCACCTTCGAGCGTGACGTCGTCACGCATCAAGGAGCAGTCGCGATTCTGGCCATCAATGACGCTGACGAAGTTGGTTTTATCCGCCAGTACCGTGCTCCTTTTGACGCCTTTGTTCTCGAGATACCAGCGGGCACGATGGACCACCAGGGCGAAGAGCCACTGGCGACCGCCAAACGAGAGCTCCGAGAGGAGCTGGGATGTGACGCCACCAGTTGGACCCTGCTCGGTCGTTTCATGGTCTCGCCGGGGTGGACGAACCAAGTCATGAACATCTTCGAGGCCCGTGGTATCACCACGTGCGAGCGTGCTCCCGAAGGACCCGAGGAGACGTCTGCGAGCATCGAGTGGATCGCCATCGCCAAAATCCAAGAGACGTTGGAACACGAACCAATGCTCGATTACACATTGTCGGTGGCGATGCATCGTGTCTTTGGGACGTTCCTTGAGCGAAACTAAATCACGGGCTTCTGAGTATTTCCAGTGGCTCAGCGTCGAAAAGGGGCGAAGCCCCGCCACCATTGAGGCCTACGAACGTGACATCAACGAGTTTGAGCGGTGGATGAAGCAACGACGTCGACCGGCCCACCGCGCCGATGAGGACGATATTGAACAGTACGTGGCCGCGCTTCGCGCGAGTGATCGCGCGGAGAGTACGGTGGCACGAGCGATCTCGTCACTGCGAGGTTGGTTCGGATTCATGGTGTTCGAGGGTGAAGTCGCGAGCGATCCCACGGCGCGCGTAAAAGGGTCGAGTCGCGGACGCACGTTGCCAAAGCCGCTCGACGAGCAGCTCGTCATCGCGCTCTTGGATTCGGTTCACGGTGCGAGCGCGGTAGACCTGCGCGATCGAGCGCTGCTCGAGTTCCTCTACGACACCGGTGCCAGGGTGTCAGAGGTGGTCGGCGTGAGATTGGAAGATCTTGATTTCGACGAAGAATTGGTGCTGGTCACGGGCAAGGGTTCGGTAAGCAACGCCTCGTTCCTATGGGTGCGAATCTTCGCGACGTCCTTGTTCGTTATCTTGGGCCTGGTGGTCGAGATGAATTC
>CAWICL010000047.1:0-8400 GCA_963834545.1 uncultured Acidimicrobiaceae bacterium
GGCACACTGGGTTTCGCGAGGTGTTGGGAGAGGATCGTTTCAACTCTCAAGACCTCAAGTTTCGTAAATATTGGCAGCGGCGGAGGGTTACCGGGCTTAGTTTTACTGGAGCATTGGGATTGCGGCGGGCTTTCTTGTCGACTCAATGGTCAAACGTACAAAATTCCTCGCTGAGGTGTTGACCTGGCCCGACGCACCAAGAAACGCACACGTGGTAACTGGCCGAATCAAAGAAGTTGCCCGTGAAGCGACCTATGATTCAGTGTTTGACCTGGTCACAGCCCGTTCTTTTGGGCCACCAGCCGTGGTCGCGGAATGTGGTGTGCGGTTCTTGAAGATTGGTGGAGTTCTAGTGGTCTCGGAGCCACCCGAGGATGACGATAGTGGTCGCTGGAATCCCCAGATGATCGATCAACTAGGACTTAAAGATGAAGGCAGGGTTCGAAATCAGGCAGCGTACCGAGTTTTGAGGAAGATTCGCGATACACCCGAACAGTATCCCAGGGGGATCGGTATTCCAAAGAAACGGCCGCTGTTTTAGTGTTTCACGTGAAACAATCGTCCTCGACTTGGATCACCGAACGTGGATTCTTAGGCTCGCTGACGTCAGTCTCGCAAGAATGTTTCACGTGAAACACCAGTACTTGACGGCCAGTCGAAAACCGTGTTGAATGGCAGGGTTCGACCGAGTGTCGGGCGGTTGTTTTTAGAGAAGAGGCTTATGGCGAATGCCAGCGCGATGAGGGTATTTGCCGTTGCGAATCAAAAAGGTGGCGTGGGCAAGACCACGACGACCACATCCCTGGGTGCTGCACTCGGCCGGAAAAGGGCACCGGGTTTTGATCGTCGACCTCGATCCACAAGGAAATGCGACGACTCGGCTCGGCGTCGATGGTCGCCAATTCGAGAAGTCGGTCTATGACGTGCTGTTGAACGACACACCGATGGTAGACATCGTTGAACCGACTGGCTTCAACAATTTCTTTGTGCGCCCCGCAACCCTTGATTGGCGGGAGTCGAGCAAGAACTCACAGCGGTCATCTCCAGAGATTAGGCTCAAGAAGGCGCCTCGCTTCGGTCGAGGGCGATTTCGACTACATCTTCATCGATGCCTCCTTCTCTGGGCCTCATCACGATCAATGCCTTTGCCGCGGCCACCGATATCCTGCGTGCCGGTGCAGACAGAGTTCTACGCCCTTGAGGGATCGACTCAATTGAAGCGGATCGTTGACCTGGTACAGAAGAACCTGAACCCGACACTCAAGATCTCAAAGGTCGTACTCACGATGTACGATGCCCGCAACACTCTGTCAGTAGATGTGGCCAAGGAAGTTCGGCTGGTCACTTCAAGAACGAGCTGTGCAAGACAGTCATTCCTCGAACGGTGCGCCTGGCCGAGGCGCCATCCTTCGGACAACCCATCACCGTATTTGACCCCACATCAAGGGCGCGAAGGCGTACCGAGCACTGGCAGAGGAGATCACCCATGGCTAGGAGACCCGGTCTTGGAAAGGGACGTGGGCCCTGATCCCCGAAGGCGACGTGACGTATCGAGTCCGTCGAGATCAGTTGCCGAAATAGGTCCGCTACGTAGGGTTCCGGTCGACCTCCATACGTCCAAACCCCTTCCAGCCCCGCAAAGTCCTTCAACAACGACAGTCTCCAGGCACTCGCGTCATCGGTGAAGGAGCTCGGCGTGCTCCAGCCAATCATCGTACGTCCCGTCGAAGGAGCGGCCGGTGAATTATGAACTCATTGCTGGAGAGCGTCGTTGGCGCGCGGCCGGTCTGGCGGTCTTGAGTTCGTGCCGGTGCTTGTCCAGGATGACGTGAATGATCGGCTTCGCTCGAACAAGCCGTCGTCGAGAATCTTCATCGCGAAGACCTTCATCCTTTGGAAGAAGCAGCCGCCTACCAGCAGCTCATCGAAGATTTTGACCTGACCCACGAGCAGGTGGCCCAGAGAGTGGGCAAGAGTCGAGCAAATGTTACGAATACGTTACGCTTATTGCAACTGGGCGAGACGGCGCAGGCAGCGCTGCAAACCGCAGATCACGGCGCACGCCCGCTCTCTCCTCGGCGATCAGCGACCAGGGTGCCCAATCGACGATGGTCGCGCGAGTCATCAAGAATGAACTCTCCGTTCGAGCGACCGAGGAGGCGGTTCAGTCTTCCTGAGCCCAAGCCGGTACCGTCCGGGGAGCCTGCGCGCGCCACCGAACGAAAAGCCTCGACTCCGGCCCGTGCCCGACGCCAGCGTCAACGAACTTGAACAGTTACTTGAGGATTACCTCGACACGAGGGTTCACGTCGACTTGAAGGGCAGAAACGGCAGAATTATCATAGATTTTGCCGATCTTGACGACCTGGAGCGAATCTATATTGCTATCTCTCAGAGCAAGTACGGGTTCAACTCTCACCATAACGTTCAAGTTGAAGTTATCCCCAAGTTGTGAAGAAGTTGTGGTTACTCGTAAACCCTTGGTACGTAAGGCTTTGAGGGTGTCTAGATACGGGAGGGCCACCTCCGACCTTCCTACCTGTGGAAAACCTCACTACCTTTACGGATTGACGTCACGGCCTCAGCTGACTGGCGCGCAGATCCTCGGGATCGCGCTGGCCGTGTTCGACGTGAAGGGTCGTCATCTTCGTTTCCCGTAGAAGGGGTAGGGCCATGCCGGCGATCTCGACGCTCGAGGCGGCCGGCTCTTGGAGAGCGCCGAAGCGAGGGCACTGGCGAGCATCTCGCCACGGCGTGAGTGGGAACGGTAGCTGGCCCAGTAGTTGAGTCGAAAGTCATCGTGGGGTCGTCGACTTGCTCGAGGGAGAGAACGACGACGGCCTGATGCTCGTTGGCGTAGGCGGCCACCTCGAGGCTCGTCGCACCTTCAAGTGACGACGACTCGGCGCTGAGAGCGGAGCGATTCCTCGAGCAGCACTCGCAGGGGACTGGCGCCGCAGAGCACGATTGGGCCCGAGGCATCCTCGAGAAACCCCGCGATGTCGCGCGCGTCGTTCACCAGGTGTCGGCAGTTGAGGTTGAGGGTGTGACCGGGTCAATTCAAGCAGCGGCGTTCGGGTCAGTGTCCCGTTGACCTCAAGTCCACAGTTGCGTTAAAACTCGCTCGAGCGCGTCCTCGAGGAGTCGTGACCAAAGATGCCGTCGATGCGCCCGGGGTTGAATCCGAGTTGTGCGAGTCGTACTTGGAGTTCTGCGACGTCGTCACCTCGTAGGTGCGGGCGTGACAAGAAGAGGAGTCGTTGACCGAGGTCCCATCCCGCTTCGAGCAACCTCGTCCAGGTGATTTCGTCAACGTCACCGGTTATCGCGAGGCCCTTCGCGCGCTGAAAAGCCTCGACGAGTGCCGCGGTCTCATCGCCGAAGGTTTCGGGTGCGTCGGTGATCGAGACGTGACCCAGCTGACGAGCCGTTCGTGAAGGTCGCGAACACGATGCCCGCTCGCGCCGCGGGTTGAAGGAAGGTTCGCCTGGGCAATTACAGGTTGGCGGTGATTTCTTGCAGCAACGCGCCCTTGGGCTTCGCGCCAACGAGACGGGCGATCACTTCGCCGTTTTTGAAGAGCAGCAACGTCGGGATGCTCATCACCGAGAACTTCGTCGCGGTGGCGACGTTTACGTCGACGTCCAATTTACCGATGCTGAACTTGTCGGATTGTTCAACGGCGAGCTCTTCGAGGATTGGCGCGATCATCTTGCACGGTCCGCACCATTCGGCCCAGAAGTCAACAAGAATTGGCTTGTCGGCTGAACCTATGACTTCATCGAAAGTCGCGTCGGTAAGGGTGGTGATTTGATCGCTCATAAAGTCCTCCTGAGGACGCCGCCGTCGCGACGTCGCAGGCTCCACCTTAGCGACCGGGTTACATTCCCTGTGCTTCGAGCCAGCGCTCGGCGTCGATGGCCGCAATGCACCCCGAACCCGCGGACGTGATTGCCTGGCGATAGACGTGATCTTGGACGTCGCCCGCGGCAAAAAGCCCGTCGACGGTCGTGTACGAGCCGAGCCCGGTGCGAACATACCCGTTGTCCTCGAGGTCGATCTGGTGGGCGACCAGAGTGGTGTTGGGGACGTGGCCAATCGCGACAAAGACGCCGGTCACGTCGAGGGTTCGTTCTTCGTTCGAGACCGTGTCGACAACGCGCAGGCCCGACACCTTCTCGTCGCCCAGTACTTCGACGACTCGGGTATTCCAGGCGAACTTGATCTTCTCGTTTCCAAAAGCACGCTCTTGCATGATCTTGGAGGCTCGAAGGGAATCGCGTCGGTGCACGATGGTCACACTCGAGGCGAATCGCGTGAGGAACATCGCCTCTTCCAACGCCGAGTCGCCGCCACCGATGACCGCGATGTCCTGTCCACGAAAGAAGAACCCGTCGCACGTCGCGCACGTCGAGAGCCCGTGACTCAAGAGCCGATCCTCACCCGGCACACCCATCATGAGTGACTTCGCGCCAGTCGCCAAAATTATGGCCTCGGCGGTGATGCTCGGTTCGACGTCGTCGGTGAGCCAGGCTCGAAATGGGCGAGACACCAGGTCGAGACGCTGGACCTTGCTCACGCGAAGGTCCGCTCCGAAGCGGTCGGCTTGTGCGCGCATGTTGGCCATGAGCTCGGGACCGGTGATGCCTTGGGGGAAGCCGGGAAAGTTCTCGACGTCGGTCGTGAGCATGAGCTGGCCACCTGGTTGATCGGTCGTCGAGGACGGCTCGCCCTCGATGACGATGGGGCGCAATTGGGCACGCGCGCAGTAGATGGCGGCCGTGAGACCAGCGGGTCCCGAGCCAACGATGAGGACACGAGTGTGCTGGGGCATCATTTCCTCAGGTGGACAGGTCGCCTCTTGCGCCACAAGAAGAAGCCGAAGAGAAGGAAGATCGCACCGATGCTCATGTACGTAATCCACTGATGACTCGAGAAGACGTAGATGTTAAAGAGGCGAATGAAGGCGATGACGAAGGTGATACACAAGACGATCGCCATCAAGAAGATGATGAATCCGTAGGCGAGGGCGCGTCCCGCGAGGAAGATGGGGCGAAGTACCCGATCATGCAAGACGTCAAGTGCGTGATCTAACTGGGCGAAGGCCTTGTCGACGAAGTCGGGCTCGTGTTGTTCGTTCGAATCGCTCACGATAAGAACTTAGCGGCGCGCTCTAGACGACTATCCAACACAGGGCAATGATGCCCGGACCACCATGGGTGCCCACGACCGGACCCATGTCGGTGACAATGACGTCGGTCTCGACGGGAATGGTGGCGATGAGTTCTTGGAGGTGCTTCACTTCGGGCGAGTCACCGTGGACGATCGCGAGTCGTTGGAGTGGGGCATTCGAACGTGCGACCTCGGCAATCGCGCTGAGCGCCTTGGCCTTGGTGCGCTGGCGTCCGGCCTCGGCGACGACGCCATCTTTCAGTTCGAGCAATGGCTTTATGGAGAGCACTTGTCCGACGAGGGCCCGCGCACCTCCGATGCGTCCGCCCTTGACCAAGTGCTCGAGCGTGTCGAGCATGGCAACGACACCGGTCTTGGCGGTGAGCGAAAGTGCGCTGGCTTCGAGTTCGTCGAGGGTCGCTCCTTTTTGGGCGCGTTCGGCGACCTCGATGCATACCAAATCCTTGGGCCATCGAGACCGCTTTGGTGTCAATGACTCGAACCTCGATGTCCTTGGCGACCGCTTCGGCGCCGAGCGTGGCGGATTGGTGGGTGGCCGAGAGTCCAGCGGACAGGGTGAGCACGATGACGCCGTCACAACCAGCGTCCTTCGCGCGTTCGTAGGCGACTTGGAAGGCGCCGGGAGACGGCGCGGCTGTTTCGGGAAGGGTCTTCGAGGCTTTGCACTTGGCCCAAAACGCGCCGGGTGAGAGGTCGACGCGGTCTTGGAACTCCTCGTCGCCGAAACGGATGGTCAACGAGACGATGTCAATGTCCAGTCGTTGAGCGATCTCTTCTGGTATGTCGCACGCACTGTCAGTTACCACACGAATCCGAGCCACGGCCCTCCCTAGAACTGCTTCAGCCTTGCACTCTTTGCGCTGCGGCGCGTCAAGCCCTGGTGCGAGATCATCACGAACGCACCGTAGGTGAGAAATCCCAGCACCAGAGACAGCATAAATCGTGCGACCAGACGGATTCCCTGGTCCCACGAGGGCGTCGCGTAGACGAGGGCCATGACGAGCGCCGCGGCGAGTGAGGCGCGAAGGCTGCGTCGAACGTGCAGGGACCAAATTGTTGAGGCGACGTTCACGCGATGGCGTGCGAGTGCCACCACGGCGAGTACGGCCGCTGCGGCGTAGGCAATCGACACGCTCGCGGTGAGACCCGCGATTGAGTGGCGACCGAGCACTACGCAAAGGGCAATGGTGAGGCCATTTTGAATGGCGTAGAGCACGAAGACCTCGCGAGCTCGTTGCATTGACTGCAGTCCTCGCACGCAGAGCTGAAAGATGGTGAAGCCCGGCAGGCCGGCAGCCAAGATTGCGAGAACGGTTCCCGCCGATATTCGATGCACGGCGCTGACGTGATTCAAAAGGATTCCAACGATTGGCTGGGCGAGAATCACGAGGACCAGAGTGCAAGGGATGATGATCACGAGCGACTGGCGTAGTCCGAAACGAAGACGTTCGCTAAGTCCGGCGTAGTCCTCGGCGGTGGCGAGTCTCGCGAGTTGGGGTGTCAACGCACCGAGGACCGAGACGACCACGACGGCGTAGGGCATCTGCATGAACGACCAACCGTAGGTGTAGGCACTTACGGGGCCGCTGCCACCGATTCCAAAGGCGTACGCGAGCACCACGTAGAGCGATACCTGATTCGCGAGTACTACCAACAGGGTCCAGCTGCCAAGACGAGCCACCGCGCGCACGGCGGGGTCATGACGTTCGAAGCGAAAAGACAGACGCCACAAATCACTTCGCATGAGTGAGGGCACGAGACAGAGGAATTGCAACGCGACTCCGAGCGTGGTTCCGAGTCCGAGCCACAACAAATCACGAGAACCCTGCAGCGCGCTTAACGTCGGATGGGGATCGACGACGTGGAACCAAATCAATACGCCAATGCACACCACGTTGTTGGCAACGGGCACCCAGGCCGGCGTACCGAATCGATTTCGGACGTTGAGTAATGCCGTCGCAATACCGATGACGCCGTAGAAGAAGATCTGAGGCACGAACCAGCGCAAAAGTGCGGTGGCGATGATTCGTTGGTGGTGAAGCGTTGCAAGATTGCGAACGGTCGAGGGGTGTTGTAACAAAGTGAAGCCATCGATGATCCATGGCGACGCGATCCACGCCGCGCCCGAAGCAAAGATGAGTACGAGGAGCGAGGCACTGATGACACTCGAGATTGATTTCCACGCTCGTCGCTCACCATCGATGGCGAGCCGTTCGACGAAGACCGGAATGAACGTAGCACTGGCAATTCCGCCCAGGACCAGGTCGAACAACATATTGGGCACGGTGTTGGCCAGGTTGAACGAGTCGGCCAACGGCGTGAAGCCGAGCACCCAGGCGAGAACCAGTACCCGAAAAAGACCGGTAAGTCGCGAGGCGAGGGTGCCGCCCGCTATGGAAAGCGCGCGCGAACCGTGGGTCGAACTCTGTTTCATCGGGCGTGACGCCCTCTCGTGCGGCGTCGGTACGTGCGAAACCACCATAGGGCGAGGACCAGTTGGGATCCGAGACTGAGCACGTAGCCGACAATCGAAGTCCCCGCGATACGCACCTGGATCGCGGTGCGAGCGAGGACGACTTGGTCGTTGGGTGTCGTGACAACGACCTGCAACGTAAGATCACCCCCCGAACTTTTGGACGTCGGAACGCGAATTGACTTCGTAGGCGAGTCGAGTGTCACAACCACGGTGTTGCCCTTAGGAAATTTCAATCGGTCGGTAATGAGATGCACGACCGCCGTTACTGAGTAATTCGCGCTGCTAAGCAGCGTGATGGGCAAAGCGGTGCCCGGGCCGGCCAGCGTGATTGCACTCTGATTCACCGAAAAATTTCGAAGCTGTGCATTCAGAGCATCCTGTGCCCTGTTGATCGCATTCGTGCGCGCATCGGGAACACCAGTGACTTCAGATTCAGCGGTGGCGACGCGAAGCGTGTTCGTCACCGTCATGGACGTGACCGCTTGATTGAACGAATTAACTTCGCCGATCAGTGTGAGCAGTGAGTTGACATTTGTCGCACTCCACATCGAAGTCGGTGGTGCCACGAGGAGACGCACGCTGGGCGCGCCGTTTGAACCCACCAGCGAGGTGTTAAAGGAAGACGCCAAGCTCGAGGGAATCACGAAGGGATTGTTGTCGAGAGCCTCCAGGAGTTGTGCCATGAGGGCACTGGGACTACGAAGGGGCGAGAGTTCGATCACAAGACAATC
>CAWICL010000048.1:0-10365 GCA_963834545.1 uncultured Acidimicrobiaceae bacterium
AAGGTTGTGACATCATCATCGCCACCCCCGGACGACTGATCGACTTGGGCGACCGTGGTGAGATCAATGTCGAGGGCCTTGACGTGCTCGTGCTCGACGAAGCCGACCGGATGGCCGACATGGGCTTTATGCCTCAGGTCGAATGGGTCCTTCGTCGTATCGCCGAACACCCACACCAGACGCTGCTGTTCTCGGCGACCTTGGACGGTGCGGTTGATCGACTGGTCAAGCGTTACCTCACGGACCCGGTCTTTCATGAGGTCCAGAGTGACACCCAAACAGTGTCATTGATGGTGCACCACTTCTTGAACGTGCACCAGATGGACCCGAATCAAGGTCGCCGCCGCGATCTGCAAGTCATTTGACAAGACGATCATTTTTTGTCGCACGAAGCGCGGCGCGGACCGATTGGTCGAACAACTCCAAAAAGAAGGTGTGGACGCCGCCGCGATCCACGGTGATCTTCGACAGAGTCAGCGAGAGAAGGCCCTCGCCGACTTCGGTGCCAACAAGTTGAAGGTCCTTGTCGCCACCGACGTCGCCGCTCGAGGACTCCACATCGACGGCGTTGATTGCGTGATGCACTTCGACCCACCCGAGGACCACAAGGCGTACCTGCACCGGTCCGGGCGAACGGCGAGAGCGGGACACACCGGCGTCGTGGTCTCGTTACTGCTCTACAACCAGATCATCGAGGCCGAGGTGATCATGCCGACGCCTGGCTTTAAAACGTCCGATCATCGAGGTGTTCTCCAATGACCCGCACCTGAAGGATCTGGCGAACTGGGATCCAACCAAGGAGGAGTCCGTCCGGTGAGCAAGAAATCTGAGCCCGTTGCCCAATTCAAATACGACGGTTCGATCACCCGTGCCCTGGTCGTCGTGGCCCACCCCGACGACGTTGATTTTGGCTCCGCCGGGACGGTGGCGACGCTGACCAAGCACGGCGTGGACGTGGCGTACTGTCTCGTGACCTCGGGTGACGCCGGCGGTGACGGCTCGACGCACACCAAAGAGGAGCGAGCGAAGTTCCGCGAAGACGAGCAGACCGCCGCCGCGAAAGAACTCGGTGTGACGAACCTCGCCTTTTTGCGTTGGCCCGATGGTCAAGTCGAACCCACGCTGCAATTGCGCCGCGAGATCGCGCGCGCCATACGAACCCACAAACCCCAACTGGTCATCACGCAAAGTCCCGAGCGCAACTACGAGCGCATCTACGCGAGTCATCCCGATCACCTCGCCGTTGGAGAAGCGACGCTGCGTGCGGTCTATCCCGATGCCCGCAACCCTCACGCCTTCCCTGAGTTGTTGCGTGAGGGCTTCGAGCCGCACACGGTTGATCAGGTGTGGTTCTCGAGCGCACAGCCCAACCTGGTCGTCGATATCTCGAAAGTGTTTGATCGAAAGATCGCCGCACTTCGCAAGCACGAAAGCCAAGTGGGCCATCGAGAGGATCTCGAGAAGATGTTGCGTCGCAATTCACGCATGGTTGCCAAAGCCGCGGGCCTCGGCAAGGCACGCCTGGCCGAGGCGTATCGAGTCGTCGCCACGAAGTAACTTCTTCACGGGTTCTAGTGTGTCGCTATGTCTCGTGACGCGAAGCAGTCCACTGGCGCGCGAACGCCCATCGCTCGAAGGGGCGTCGCACCACGGTTCGGACAGATGTTCCTCGGTCTCACGAAGGAAAACTTCCCCGGTCAACTGCTCGCGGGGATAACACTCCTCGCGATCGCGATCCCCGAACAGCTGGCGACCGCGCAACTCGCGGGCGTCCCGGCCTTCGCCGCCATGATTGCCTTCATCGCCGCGACGCTCGTCTTCATCGTGGCGGGCTCGAATCCGATTCTCTCGGTGGGGGCCGATTCAACCATCGCACCTCTCTTCGCCGTGGCGATATTGAAGATTGCGTTACCACAGAGTTCCCAGTACTACTCGCTCGTCGCCGCAACGGCTCTGGTGACCGGTATCTTGCTCGTCGTCATCGGAATCTTGAAGTTGGGCTGGTTGGCGGACTTCTTGTCGGTGCCGATCGTCGCTGGCTTCTTGAGCGGCATCGGGATCATCATCATCGTGCACCAACTGCCGCGCGTCTTTGGCGTCAGTTCGGGGGGCAGTTCGGTGATCGAGCGACTCAACTCGCTCTTTCATCATCTTGGTCACGTCAGTGCCTGGTCGATCGGACTGTCATTGGGCACGCTCGGCTTGATGACCCTCGGCGAGAAGATCAACGCACGTCTGCCCTGGGCGTTGCTCGCGGTACTGGTCGGAACGGGTTTGGCGGTGCAACTCTCACTCGCCAAACACGGCGTGGAGTTGCTCGGCGCCGTCACGGTCGGAGGGCCCACGTGGCGCCTGCACTGGTTCAGCCTGCACCAGTGGAGCGTCGTGGTGACGACCGCGCTCACGTTGGTAATCGTGATCATGAGCCAGAGTGCGGCGACCGCTCGAACGTCAGCTGACGAGATCGGCGTCGAGGACAACTTAAGTCGGGACTTCTTTGGCATCGGTCTCGCGAACGTTGCGGCGGGTCTCGCAGGAACCTTCGCCGTTGACGCGAGCCCGGCGAGAACCACGATCAGCCGTCTCGCGGGCGGTCGGACGAAACTCGTTGGTCTGACCGCGGCCCTTGGCGCACTCGCTCTGGCGCCACTGGTCACCTACGCGCGAAACATCCCCCTGGCGTCTCTGGCGGGCGTGTTGTTGTTCGTCGCGGGACGACTCATCAAGGCGCGACAGATTCAACGGGTCTATGAGGTCAGTCGGGCCGAGTGCGCCCTGGCGGTCATTGCGGGACTTGGTGTTGTTTTCATGGGTGTCGAACTCGGTCTCGCCATTGCCGTGGGCTTGGCGATTCTCGAACAGACCTGGCGCTCGGCGCGACCCTCGATGGTCGTGCTCGGGCGAAAAGAAGGTACGACGAGCTGGGAGCCGTTGGGTGAGCGCAAGGTGACTCTCGTGAACGACGTGTTGGTTTTGCTCTTCGAACGTGACCTCTTTTTTGCGAATTCGGGGGTCTTTCGTCGAGAGCTGCACGAAGTCATGAAGAAGTATCCAAAGACCAAGCACATTGTCCTTGACGCGGTGGCGATCAACGACATTGACTACACCTCATTGTTGTCACTCAGTGAGATCGTGAGTGATCTCGAGCACGAGAACATCGACTTTTCGATGGCGCGCGCGAGTGACGTGCTCGAAAAGAAGCTCCGCTCGACCGATAATCGTTACCTGGCCACGATTAAAGTCCACAACAGCGTCGACTCAGCCGTGAAGCACGCGACCGCGAAGAAGGGTTAGGCCTTCGCGAGTTGTCGCAGCACGAAGTTGAGTACCCCGCCGTGGCGGTAGTAGTCGGCTTCGGTGGGCGTGTCGATACGGAGTCGGACCTCGAACTCTTGGCATTCGCCGTTGGTGCGCGTTGCGGCGACCTTCACTCGCGCGACCGTTTCACCGTGGTTGAGCGGTTCAAGTCCCCGCACGTCGAAGGTCTCGGTACCGTCGAGCCCGAAGGTCTGGGCCGATTCTCCTGGCAGATACTGCAAGGGAAGCACACCCATGCCGACGAGATTCGAACGGTGGATCCGCTCGAAACTCTCGACCAAGACTGCTTTCACGCCCAACAATTTCGTGCCCTTGGCTGCCCAGTCACGACTCGAGCCCGTACCGTATTCCTTGCCGCCGAGGATGATCAACGGTGTTCCTTCGTTCTGGTAGGCCATCGCGGCGTCAAAGATCGACATCTCGTTTCCTTCGGGCAATTTGATGGTGACGCCGCCTTCGGTGCCCGGAGCCATGAGATTACGGATGCGAATGTTCGCGAAGGTGCCGCGCATCATCACCTCGTGGTTCCCACGGCGCGTGCCGTAACTGTTGAAGTCGCCCTGGGCGACGCCACCGTCGATCAGGTACTTACCCGCGGGTGAACTCGCGCGGATATTGCCCGCGGGCGAGATGTGGTCGGTAGTCACTGAATCACCTAAGCGCGCGAGCACCCTGGCTCCTTCAATGTCACTGACGGTGCCCGGCTCCATCGTGAGCCCGTCAAAATACGGCGGCAACTTGACGTAGGTGGACTTCGCATCCCAGGCGTACGTGACCGCGTTCGTCGTTGGTACCTTCTGCCAGCGTTCGTCACCACTGAAGGCCTGGGCGTAGCGCTCTTCGAACATCGCGGGCGTGATCGAAGCGCGAACCGCTTCGGCGACCGCTGCGTCACTCGGCCAGAGGTCTTTCAAGAAGACCGGTTCGCCGCTCGCGGACGTGCCCAACGCCTCATTGCTGAGATCGATGTCGATCGTGCCCGCGAGCGCGTAGGCCACGACCAGCGGCGGGCTCGCGAGGAAATTCTGTTTCACGTCGGGGTGGATACGACCTTCGAAGTTTCGATTGCCCGAGAGCACCGACACGACCGAGAGGTCGTGCTCGTTCACCGCGTCACTCACGCCTTCGAGCAAGGGACCAGTGTTGCCAATGCACGTCGTGCAACCGTAACCAGCGAGGTAGAACCCGAGCACGTCGAGCGGTTCAACCAGGTTCGCTCGTTCGAGGTAGTCCATGACGACCCGACTGCCCGGGGCGAGTGAGGTCTTCACCCACGGCTTGGTCGTCAATCCCAGTTCAACGGCGCGCTTAGCGACGAGTCCCGCCGCGACGAGCACCGAAGGGTTCGAGGTGTTCGTACAGGAGGTGATCGCCGCCACCACGACCGCACCGTCAAAGAGATGATCTGCCGCTTCGATCCCGCGGACGTGCTTGGGTTCTCTGGCGAGTGCGTCTCGAAACGCCGCACTCGCGCCCGAGAGCGAGACTCGGTCCTGGGGACGCTTGGGACCCGCCAGGCTCGGCTCGACACTGGACAAATCAAGCTCGACAAATTCGGAGTACGTGGGTTCGGGTGCATTCGCGTCGTGCCATAGTCCTTGGGCCTTGGCGTACGCTTCGACGAGCTCGAGTTGTTCCTTGGCGCGGCCGGTAAAGGCGAGGTAGTCAAGGGTGACCTGGTCGATCGGAAAAATCGCGCAGGTGGCCCCGTACTCGGGTGACATGTTGCCAATGGTGGCGCGCGTCTCGAGCGAGAGCGACGCCACGCCCGGACCGTAGGCCTCGACGAACTTGCCAACCACCCCTTGCTTGCGAAGCAGTTCGGTGATCGTGAGTACGACGTCAGTGGCGGTGACGCCCTCGCGGGTGTCACCCACGAGACGAAGTCCGACGACGGGAGGAATAAGCATCGAGGTGGGCTGACCGAGCATGCCCGCCTCGGCCTCGATTCCCCCGACGCCCCAGCCAAGCACGCCCAGTCCATTGACCATGGTCGTGTGCGAGTCGGTGCCGACGACGGTGTCGAGGTAGGCAACGCCGTCGTTCTCAAAGACCACGCGTGCCAAGTGCTCGAGGTTCACCTGGTGACAGATGCCCATGCCCGGGGGAACGACGCGGAACTCTTTGAACGAACTCTGGGCCCACTTCAAGAAGGTGTAGCGCTCGACGTTGCGCTCGTATTCAATGGCGACGTTCTGCTCGTAACTTTGTGCCGTACCGGTTCGCTCGAGGATCACCGAGTGATCAATGACCAATTCGACCGGGACCAGCGGGTTGATCTTGGCGGGGTCGCCACCCAGGGCGATGATCGCGTCGCGCATGGAGGCGAGGTCCACGACCGCCGGCACGCCGGTGAGGTCTTGCATCAGGACTCGTTCGGGCGTGAAGGCGATTTCGCGGGCGTCCTCCCCGGCCGCTTCGCCGTGACGGGTGGGAGTTTCTGACCAGCGCGCGAGAGCCTCGATGTCGGCGGCGCGAACCTTCACGCCGTCTTCGTGGCGCAACAGATTCTCCAACAACACCTTGATGGAATAGGGCAAGCGCTCGACGCCAAAGGCGCTCAGCCCCGCGGCCTTGAGTGAGTAGTACGTGAGACTTCGACCAGCGACGTTGAGCGTGTCCTTGGATCCAAATGAGTTCAGTGAGGTTGATGTCATGGCTCCATTCTGCCGTGTTGTCACCGCGGCCGTCGCGAGACGTAGGTCTCCTTCGAACCCAGGTGCGAGAATGGTGTCGTGCGCTCGACCTACCACTTCTTGGACGCGCGCCTGCGCGCGGGCTTTGACCTTGTTGTTACTGGCGCCGATCCAGTACTTCGCCAGTCCGAGCACGGTGACTACCAGGCCAACGGCGTCATGGCCCTCGCGAAGTCGATAGGTCGCAACCCTCGTGAACTCGCCGAGGAGATTGCCCGTACCCTCGATCTGGGCGGTATCGCGACCATCGAGATCGCCGGACCAGGGTTTCTCAATCTCACGCTCAGCCCCGCCTTCCTCGATCAACAACTTCGTGGGCTCTTGACAGACGAGCGTCTGGGCGTTTCGCCCGAGGCGCCTTCGCACATTGTGGTGATTGACTACTCGGCACCCAACGTCGCCAAAGAGATGCACGTCGGGCACTTGCGTTCGACGGTCATTGGCGACGCCCTGGCGCGCATGTACCGCTTCGACGGTGCCAAGGTCATTGCGCGAAACCACGTCGGCGACTGGGGCACGCCCTTTGGGATGCTCATCGAGCACCTGGTTGACCTCGGCGAAGACAACGCGATCGCTTCGCTGTCCATTGGCGACCTTGACTCCTTCTATCGATCAGCGAGAACCAAGTTCGATAGCGACGAACACTTCAAGGAACGCAGTCGCGCCAGGGTCGTGGCGTTGCAGGCGGGCGACCCCGAGACGAGACGCCTTTGGAAAGTCCTCGTCGATGAATCGGTCGCGTACTTCGCCGATGTCTATGACAAGCTCGACGTCACGCTCAGTCCCGGCGACGTCTTCGGTGAGTCCTCCTATAACGACATGCTCGATGACGTCGTCAACGACCTCGACGCGAAGGGTCTCTTGGTCGAGAGTGACGGCGCACTGTGCGTCTTCGTGCCCGGCTTTGAGAACCGCGAGGGTGAACCGTTGCCGCTCATCGTGAAAAAGAGCGACGAGGGTTTTGGTTACGCCGCGACCGACCTCGCTGCGGTGCGTGATCGCGTGACGAATCTTCACGCCGACGATATCCTGTACGTCGTGGGTGCGCCACAATCGCAGCATTTCGAGATGATCTCACGACGGTTGCTCGACTGGCGGGGTGGCTTCCCTATTCGTGCGGCGCGAGCACGTCACTTTTGGCAACGTGCTCGGCACGGACCGAAAGATGTTCAAGACCCGTAGTGGGCAAACGGGTCAATCTCATCGACTTGCTAGACGAAGCGACCGAGCCGGCTGCTCAAGCGCTCGAACAGCGAAAGTGTCGACCTCGACGCCGAAAAGCGTGAGCGCCTCGCCGTGCAGATCGCGCGCGCCGCCATCCGAGCGTTGCCTGGATCTCTCGCACCGAGCGCCAACGCGATTACGTGTTCGACCTGGACCGCATGCTCGCGTTCGAGGGGACACGGGACCAGTACGCGCACGCACGACTGCTGATCGATCTTATCGATTGAATGTCCCGTAATTCAGTTCGGCGAGTTTGTGCTCGAGCATCCAGCGGAGCGTCATCTCGCGCTCGGACTTCTCGCCTTTCCTGAAGCGTTCGAGCTATCGCTCGGAATCCCTTGCAACCGCATCGCCTCTGTGTCTATCTGTTTGATCTGGCGCAGCGTTTCACCTCGTTCTACGAGGCGTGTCCCGTATTGAGTTCGCTCGGCGCAACGCGTGACGACGCGGTGCCCTGTGCGAGGTGAGTGCGAAAACCCTGGTGTTTTTTTTCTCGTTGCTCGGGATCGAAGTGCCCGAACAACAGTTTTGCTCTGTTGCGTCAACGCGCGGAAGACGTACGAAAGTGGGCGCGCAGGTTGTCGACGGGAACTTTCGGGGAAACATGAAGGTTAAAAACGTGGAACTGCACCGTAAATGGCGTAACGAAGTCATTGATATCGATCAACCGCACGCGGGTGAGGTGAAGGTCAAAATGGCCTTTGCAAAACTGCCGCCACTCCTGATGGAGCACAATCGCAGCGGTTATTTCGCCCAGGACCCCGCAATCCTTGAAGTGCTCTCACGGGTCGCCTCATGATCGCCTCCGATTATCGGAGGTCACGAGGGTTCGGGCGCCCGAACCCTCGTGACCTCCGATGATCGGGAACATCGTGTCGCGACCCGTGAGCGCTTCAAGGATTGCGGGGTCCTGGGCGAAATCACCGGTACGAAGATGCTCATCAGAGTGGCACAGTCCGGCAAAGGCCATTTTGACCTTCACCTCACCCGCGTGCGGTTCATCGATATCAATGACTTCGTTACGCCATTTACCGTGCAATTCCGTGACGACTGCGGCCTTAACCTTCATGTTTCCCCCAAAGTTCCAGGCGAGCCGCGCCCACTTTCGTACATTACCCACGCGTTGACGCAACAGACAAAACTGCTTACATTTGCTCGGGCGCTTCGATCCCGAGCAACGAGAGGCCCAACGCCAGGGTTTTCGCACTCACCTCGCACAGGGCCAAGCGCTCGTCACGCGTTGCGCCGAGCGAACTCAATACGGGACACGCCTCGTAGAACGAGGTGAAACGCTGCGCCAGATCAAACAGATAGACACAGAGGCGATGCGGTTGCAAGGATCCGAGCGATAGCTCGAACGCTTCAGGAAAGGCGAGAAGTCCGAGCGCGAGATGACGCTCCGCTGGATGCTCGAGCGCGAAACTCGCCGAACTCGAATCCCACGGGACATTCAATCGACGAAAGATCGATCGCAGTCGTGCGTGCGCGTACTGCAGATACGGTCCCGTGTCCCCCTCGAACGCGAGCATGCGGTCCAGGTCGAACACGTAATCGCGTTGGCGCTCGGTCGAGAGATCCGCGTACTTGATGGCGGCGCGCGCGATCTGCACGGCGAGGCGCTCACGCTGCTCGGCGTCGAGGTCGCTCTTTCGCTGCTCGAGCGCTTGAGCGGCCCGCTCGGTCGCTTCGTCTAGCAAGTCAATGAGTTTGACCGTTTGCCCACTACGGGTCTTGAACATCTTTCGGTCCGTGCCGAGCACGTCGCCAAAAGTGACGTGCTCGCACCGCACTGAATCGGGAAGCCACCCCGCCAGTCGAGCAACCGCGTAGATCATCTCGAAATGCTGCGATTGTGGCGCACCCACGACGTACAGGATCTCGTCGGCGTGAAGATTCGTCACGCGATCACGTACCGCAGCGAGGTCGGTCGCGGCGTAACCAAAACCCTCGTCGCTCTTTTTCACGATGAGCGGCAACGGTTCACCTCGCGGTTCTCAAAGCCGGGCACGAAGACGCACAGCGCGCCGTCACTCTCGACCAAGAGACCCTTCGCGTCGAGGTCGTTGACGACGTCATCGAGCATGTCGTTATAGGAGGACTCACCGAAGACGTCGCCGGGACCGAGCGTGACGTCGAGCTTGTCATAGACATCGGCGAAGTACGCGACCGATTCATCGACGAGGACTTTCCAAAGGCGTCTCGTCTCGGGGTCGCCCGCCTGCAACGCCACGACCCTGGCGCGACTGCGTTCCTTGAAGTGTTCGTCGCTATCGAACTTGGTTCTCGCTGATCGATAAAAGGAGTCAAGGTCACCAATGGACAGCGAAGCAATCGCGTTGTCTTCGCCGAGGTCAACCAGGTGCTCGATGAGCATCCCAAGGGCGTGCCCCAGTCGCCGACGTGGTTTCGCGCAATGACCTTGGCACCGTCGAAGCGGTACATGCGCGCCAGGGCGTCGCCAATGACCGTCGAACGCAAGTGTCCGACGTGCATCTCTTTGGCGACGTTGGGTGCCGAGTAGTCAATCACCACAATGTGCGAAGGCGCCTCGGGCGAAACGCCCAGACGCTCGTCTGTCAAGAGCCCACGAACTTGTTGATCGAGGAAGGCGGGGCTGAGCGTGAGATTGAGGAACCCTGGTCCGGCGATCTCGATGGTCGCGATACCGCCCAGATCGAGGGTACGGGCAATCTCCTCGGCGAGTTCACGAGGGTTGCGACCTATCGACTTCGCGAGGGCCATGACGCCGTTGGCCTGGTAGTCACCGTGCTCGGACTGGCGAAGTACTGGATCGGCGCCAGTAACAACAAGGTCAAAGCCCGCGCGCAGGCGCGCGTCCAAGAAGTGGTAGGTCGAGCGCACGACACCATCTGGCACCGGGGGTTCGAAGGAGACCTACGTCTCGCGACGGCCGCGGTGACAACACGGCAGAATGGAGCCATGACATCAACCTCACTGAACTCATTTGGATCCAAGGACACGCTCAACGTCGCTGGTCGAAGTCTCACGTACTACCGACTCAAGGCCGCTTGGCTGAGCGCCTTTGGCGTCGAGCGCTTGCCCTATTCCATCAAGGTGTTGTTGGAGAATCTGCTGCGCCACGAAGACGGCGTGAAGGCGCGGCGAT
>CAWICL010000049.1:0-6751 GCA_963834545.1 uncultured Acidimicrobiaceae bacterium
TCATTGACTGGCGTTCGTCGACTCGTCGTCATCGCTCTTATCCAGGCGGGTATCGGCGTCATTCAGTACCTCTCGCACGTTCCAGCGGTGCTGGTCGAGCTTCATATCGCGGGCGCAACATCACTCACGATCGGCATGACCCAGTTCACGCTTCGACAAAGTGCTCACGATCGTGAGCCGGGTACCGAAAAACGGGCTACGCGGCCAAAACAGGGTCGTAAGGCCCTAGTGCATCAGTGATTTTCAGTGCCATACTCCCCTCAGGAGAGTAGGTACTAGATGGCAATCATTTTGTCTTTTGCAGCAATTTTTCCCCTGAACACCTTGGCCATTACGTCCACTGGCACTTCATTCAAATAAGCGTCGCGAACCTGACCGTGATCATCTTGATGGTCGTCACGTTCTTCGCCGCCCTCTTCGTACCCTTCCCCGGACGCCGTCGTCGCAAGGAGAACCAATGAGCAACGCCGAGATCGATCGCCAGTGGACAACACGACTGCGCCGTAAGGTCGCCGGCAAGCTCCCGCCGGAAAAGCTCCTTCCCGACACCCAACCCTCCTACGTCGCTTCGTGGATCTACGTCTTTGGCGTGGCGACGTTGGCGTCGCTCGGGGTCGTCATCGCCACAGGTTGCATTCTCGCGTTACGTGGTCCGACGTGGTGGCACGGCTCCTCCTACGGACACTTCGTCAACTCGTTGCACCTGTGGAGCGTGGAGATCTTCTTCTTCACCATGGTGATCCACCTCTGGGGCAAGTTCGCCATGGCCGCGTGGCGTGGTGGACGAACGTTGACCTGGATGACGGGAGTCATCACGTTTCTCGCCTCGATCGCGACGGCCTTCACGGGCTACGCGAGCCAGAGCAACTTCGACTCACAGTGGATCACGACCCAGGCCAAAGACGGCATCAACGCTACGGGCGCCGGCGCCTACTTCAACGTCTTGAACTTGGGACAGATGCTGATGTGGCACATCGTGTTACTGCCCATCGCCGCGGTCGTCTTGACGGCGCTTCACGTCTTGCTCGTTCGCATTAAGGGTGTCGTACCGCCCTTTGAGGAAACGCCTCGCGTCGCCAAAGAAGAGGTCCAGGTGGGCAAATGACCAAGAAGGCCTTTCGCCCGGACGTCGACGCTCCTGAATGGAAGGGCGGACATACCCCCTACGACATCATCAAGGAGGGGACGATTGCACTGCTCGTGGTAGCGCTCGTGACCCTGCTGCTCGCGGTGATCTTCGGTTCACCCGACGAGGCGGCGATCACCATCAAGAAGTGGTCAAACGCTGCTCCGGTCGACTTCGCCACCACGGCTTTGAGCGAGCTCAACGGCACCTCGCACGACCGCTTCGTACGGTGCGCCCTACAACCACAACGGAACGAGTCAAGAAATCGGACCAATCCAACTTGACGAAGTGGGTCGGGGTCCGCATTCCCATCAATACCGCGAAGGACTTCGTGCTCAATCCGCTACGCGCGCTTCCCAACGAGCCCGCGCTCGACGCGGATCTCAACCAGTGGACGTCCGCGTCAGCCAAGACCCAAAACGCGTGGTTGAGTGCGTACACGAACGCTTCAACCAAGATGAAGTTCACCAACGGCAACATCGTCGTGCCCACCCAAAAGGCGGGTCCGGTGCCCGTGATGATTGACGAGCTCACGATGATGGCGCGTTCGGGCGCCTTGGATCAGGACCTCGTCAACGGGAACGGTTTTTACACGACGAACTACACCGAACCACTCTTGTTCCTTTCTGATAGCGGGTATCTCGCCAACTCGCCACCAACCAACACTCTGGGTGGTGACCAGTGGGGCATGATGAACGAGACGGGCAACTACCCCGGACAGGCGTGGCTGTGGCTCTACACCTTCTGGTACCAGATTCCGCCCTTTAACACGAGCGCCAGCGGCGACGCGCTGGTCTGGGCCGTGATGATGGTGCTCTCGTTACTGCTGCTCTTCGTACCGCTCATCCCGGGCCTTCGATCGATCCCGAGAAAACTTCGGATCTACCGGATCATCTGGCGCGAGCACTACCGCGATTTGTAGCGGGCCCTCGACACATCCGCTACGTTGAGGAAATGAAACTGGGACATTCCACCGACGACGTTTCTATTCCGGCTCTCATCCGTCAAGCCCGCGGGACCTATTCACTGGCGATTCGAATCCGACTGAGTGCCGAAGGATTGAGCGACCTGCCTAAAAACGGCCCTTACATCATCGGGGGACTCGCCAACGGGGTGAGTGCCAGCCAACTCGTGAAAGAAATGGGGCTTTCGGATGCTCAAAGCGAACGACTCCTGGGTGCGCTGCTCGAGGGAAACTTCGTCGAAGCGAGCGACAACGAGGACGAAGACGTCTTCAACCTCCAAAACACGGAGCGGGGAATGCGCGCCGCCCAGGCAATTGGTGAAGCGATCCATAGTGTGGATCACGAACTCTCGCACCTCTTAAGCCCAGAGGAGCTGCGTGGCTTTCGAGCCGGACTGATTGCCTTGAGTGAAATGAAGGCCCGCACGGAAGATTCACTTCGCTAGGGCCAGCGAAGGCTTGGGTCCACGTGGTGGAGACGATGGGGATCGAACCCACGACCTCAGGCTTGCAAAGCCCGCGCTCTACCAACTGAGCTACATCCCCGACGGAGATCCATTGTACCAAGATTCCTACGTCGATGAACCACGACGTTGCGCTCGAGTGCGCTGTCGATCAATACGAAGTAATTGACGTTCGACATCGGCCCAATGCAGCGGCGACTCGTCCGCGCGCTGTTCCTCGTCCGCGCGCGAGAAAATCGTGAAGGCGACAGCCCACATGGGGATGTAACAACCAAACTTCGCGACGAAGCCCGCGAGTTGCTGGTCGAGCAGTGGACTCACGTGCAAGAGCGCTTGTTGGTGGTGCAGTGACGGATAGAGCGGATGGCGTGAAAAAATCCAAATGAACGAAAGACTGGTCACCACCAACGATGAGACGAACAGATAGCCGGCACGCGCAACCGGAGAAAGCTTCTTCGTACCAGGAATCGTGCCCAGACCCGGAATCCAAAGGATCACCCCGGCACCGAGCGTGACGACGACCACAAGTCCTCGAATCGTGCTATTCGTGGCGCCCGCGTCGAGAACCGGACTGAGGAGCGTCGCGGTACCGACGAATGTCACCAGGACAATCGCGACGCCCGGCAGACCCAGCACTCGAACGATCCGGTCGACGAGTGGAGGTTTGGTCAAGCGAACCAAAATATCGGTGGGTATTGACATGAGCAGCAACGGGGCCACGAGCAACATCACCACCAAACGCTGGAACGTCGCCACGCTCAGTGACACTGAGGCGGCGAGGTCTCCCACCGGCCAGACCGCGACGACCAGTAATGCCGCGAGCGCGAGGAGAGCCAGCCGTCGAAAATAATTGTCCTTGACGATGCGCCAGTGAAGTACGCCGGCAGAAACGATGCACGCGATCGCGAGCGCGTGAAGATGAAACGGGAGCAACCGCGTCACGACGCGCTCAGACGACCTTCGTGAAGAGCGGCGAGGAGTTTGTCGTAGTCCGCGCTATTTCGGGCACGGTACTGCAGCGCGAACGACGCCATTGACTCGTCAAAGCGTCGACCCTTGCCCAGATAGCCAGCGATCTCCGCACTCGTTCCCGAGCGGGCGTGAGCCCGTGCGAGTGTCCACGCACAGACTTTTCCGTACGCGACGAGCAAAGTCTCGTTCAATTGCTCCACGTTCACTGAGGCCTTGTTGTCATAGAGCTGGCGCACGTAGAAGCTTCGACCTTTGGCCTTCGGCCCAAGTGTGTGCCAGCCAAGCAAGACGTCGGGGGTCGCCTGCATCAACTTCTGTCCCCGAACGACCCTCTCACCGGGTTGGTAGTGCGAGCGAACTCCTCGGGCAGTTCCCACTACTGAAGACCGAGCTTCCTTGATCTGCAGCAGCAAGGGATCGCGATCGTCACGACCGGTCAAGAGCACGGCCAGGCATTCAGTGCCCACCGATCCGACTCCCACCACGTGGCGCGCGACATCTCGAATCTGGAACTGACCAAGTAGTGCCACACGGTCACTACTCAGCGTCGTTACATAACGTTCAACGATCTCATCGACGTCCTTTACGCGAAGTGTCGAATCGCTGTACGAGTTCAGGGGCGTGAAGTGCGGAGGGTCATTGAGAAAGCGGGGGGCGCCTCGCACGTATTCAATTGCGGCGCTGTAGGACTCTTCTGAATGCGTGCTCTCCACTCTTTGAAAGATGTCCTCGATCTTTCTCCTCGCTCCATCGGAGAAGAATCCGCGAAGCTCCTTCATGGCGAGCGTGAGGTCAAGTTGTGAGTACCAGACGCCGAGCCTCGACATCGATGAGAACTCGATCATCGCAGTCCGGTATTTCTCGGCGGCGCGAAGTGCTATCTCCTCTTGTCGGGACGCCGAGTGACCCAGTTGTTCTGATGCAACGGCGAGTGACGCCACAAGTCGCTTGACGTCCCATTCGAATGGACCCGTCTCGGTCTCGTCAAAGTCGTTGACGTCAAAGACGAGTCGGCGCTCTGGTGATGAGAAAATCCCAAAGTTACTGAGGTGGGCGTCACCACATAGTTGTACGTACAGCGTCGTGCTCGAACCTCGAGCGAGATCTTGGGCCATGAGCAGGGCCGCCCCCCGGAAAAACGCCAACGGGTTCTGCTTCATCCGTTGGTAGCGAATTGGCAACAGACTTTGAACTCGACCTCTCCCTTCGTCAATCAGCGCTGAAATGGGATCATCTCGCGTAGGTCGGTCCGCCACGTCAGCGAGCGAGAGTCGAGGTGTGTTGGCCCGGACGTCTTTACCTTTTTGAATTCGTTCCTCCCGAGGTGACATCACTCGGTCATTCGTCACGGCGTCGTCGCCTTCGCCATTGATGATGTCTTCGGTGACCGCACACCAAGCTTTGAAATAATGAGCAACCCGATCGTCAGGTCAGTGACGAGGACGCAGCCAGGAACAAGACGCCCGCCGTGGTGAAGTGTTTCAAAGTCAAGAGCGTGATCGCGCAATTGAGGAATCCAAGGAAGAAAAGGCGGGGCGACTCGGTAGCGGGGGCGAGGAATGACTTTCGCAACGTAGGCAGTGCCGCGATCTGATCGGCCGCAACGAAGGAGATCAGAGCGATCGTCGACTGATTCACGATCCCCCAAAAGGCAATTCCCACGAGAGAGATCAAGCCGCAGAAAATGTCAAAACGACCGAGTTTCCAAACACTGTGCGAATTCTTGAACGAAGCGATAATTACGACACACGGCACGAGACCGAGCATGAGGGTCATCACTGAAGCGAGACCGACGTGCTGTTGAATCTCGACGACGAAACCCAGTATGCCTTCGAGCGCCCACAGACCCCACGTCACTCGATTTGGAGACGTCACACCGCGAAGCGTGTCTCGTATGTAACCGTATCCACCGACGAGCGAAAGAAACGCCGCGAGAAAGACGAAACGAGGGTCGATCATCCTCTCAGTCTGCCCGCTTTCGCCGACGCTCAGTCATGGCATCTTCATCGGACTGATTTGACCGTCAACTAGCCTCGGCGAGTGTGGACGCGAAGAATTTTCTGGGAATGTCGCGCGAAAGCGATGACACGTGGAGTTTTGAAGTAACCGAGAGGCTCATCACACCGGGGCGCTTCCTCTTTGGAGGATGTGGCTTGGCGTCGGGTCTCGTGGCTCTCGAAGAAGCCAGTGGACGACCAACAGTCTGGGCCACCGCCCACTACCTCTCCTACGCACCTCTAGGTGCAAGAGTCACCGTGAAAACCGATCTCGCCGTCGTTGGAAGCCACGTGACCCAAGCTCGCTCCACCACTTACTGCGAAGATCGCGAGGTACTTACGGTGAACGCAGCCCTGGGTACCGGTGAGCTCAACGCGCCAACGCCGTGGGTCACGATGGCACACGTCGAAGCACCTGAGGACTGTCCACCGCGCATAATGCCAAAGCGGTTCGACAACTCGATCTTCAATCACGTGGAGACACGAATCGCACTCGGTCGTTCGTTCCTTGACATCGACGGTACGCCGGGATCACCAGTCTCGGCGCTGTGGGCGCGCGTTCCTGGACACTTCGAGCCTTCTGCGGCGACGCTGGCAATTTTTGGCGACTACGTCTCAGGCGGCGCAACTCAGCCACTCGGAAGAAACACGATGGGTCGAAGTCTGGACAACACCATTCGTGTCGCAACCCTCGAACCGACTGAATGGGTCCTGTGTGAGATTCACATGCACGCACTCGCGGGCGGCTTCGCTCAAGGTACCGCCTTCTTGTGGAGTCGCACTGGTAGTTGCTCGCAACAGCGAGTCAATCGATTGCCGCAAAACTGTGGGATGCGTAGGCGCCAAAGGCATTTGTCGACTGGTGTAGATTGGTACCCCTTAGGGGCTATAGCTCAGTCGGTTAGAGCGCGTCACTGATAATGACAAGGTCGTAAGTTCGATTCTTACTAGCCCCACCACAAACGCGTCGTGCCCTCGGTTCACTTCACTTCTCACTTGGACAAAAGAATTTTTCCTCTGGATCAATTTCGTGACCATGAGGGTCCTGGATTAAATTGATTAATCACGATATGACCAGGCACCGTCACCGTGAAATCGGTGACAATGTCCCCTTGGCGGCCTCGAGTTTGGATTGCCAGCGTGACCTACGCCGAAATTAGAATCACGAACGTCACCATGACAACGTATTTGCCCGTGAGCTAACAATCACAGCGAAGAGACTTTTCGA
>CAWICL010000050.1:0-6123 GCA_963834545.1 uncultured Acidimicrobiaceae bacterium
AGGTGCAACATCGGAACAACATCGGAAGAACATCGGTAGCTGCTCCAGTCTTCCAAGCTGGCCATGCGTGTTCGATTCCCGTCACCCGCTCTCACCTTCACCCGCTCTCACCTTCACCCGCTCTCTTGCTTCTTGTTGCGAGTGCAGTTGCTGCAAGTGCTTTGAATTGACCGCGAGCCACCACGAGCGAGCACCTTGAGTTAACAGCGCCCAATAGTGCCCGGATTATGCCCGGCATCTGATTGTTGTTTCTTCGGGAATTAGGGCTGATCTCGTGCGTGATCGCAGTAATCAGTCACCAGGACGTTACCGACCTACCCTCTTGGAATGTGTCGAAACATAACTACCTTGCGGGGACTCGAGCCACCGGCCACCATCGACGAGGTTGAATCAGCTGCTCCGTCAGTACGTAAGAAAGGTGAGCGGTGTTCAGAGCACGTCGAAGAATACCGCTGTTGCCTTCGAAAGCGCCGTCGAGGCGGTACAACTTGGGCCGACGCTGATACTCCTCGAAGAACTTCCAGCCCGTGCAGTGGCGCCCAAAACGATTCCGCCACTTCGACGATCGTTGCCAAATCAGAACTGATACCTGATCGCCGACCAAGTATGAGGGTAGAAGTAAAGGCGACGATTCATCCTAAGATACTATCAGAGATGCGCCACCCTTTGGTTGTGGCAAGTCATGGTGGCTATTCATTGGGCATTCCAAGGCAGGAACTTGGCACTGGAGACGAGTGCGAACGTCATGGAACCTCTTTCCTTGCCCGCCCTATCCTTGCCCCATGACGACCTCAAGCAAGGGCCCCTGGTTACTTGCCTACATTGCACTGGGCACTGTATGGGGCTGTTCGTTCCTCTTCATCAAATGGTCACTCATTTTCCTCACGCCGTTTGGCGTCGCATTCGTGCGCTGCACACTGGGTGCCCTCTCGTTGTTCGTCATGCTCCTCGCGTCGCGCCTAAGGTACCCGCGAGAGCTCGCCGTATGGGGACACCTCGTGGTCGTCTCCCTGTGCCTGAACGTCGTGCCCGGCGTACTCTTCGCCATTGCAGAAACCCGCACGACGTCCATACTCGCTGGCATCATCAACGCTATGACGCCCCTCACGTCACTCTTCTTCATCGCTTTTGTTTTTCGCGACGAGGCCGTCACGAGCAGTCAGGTGCTCGGTCTTCTGCTGGGCCTGGTTGGCGTACTGGTGGTCCTGGGAGTGTGGAACTGGTCAGGGCGCAACCCGTGGTGGGCCATCGTGGCGCTGTTGGTCTCGGTGACCATGTACGGCGTCTCGTATCCCTACACGAAACGTCACCTCTCGCGACGCGGCCTGCCGGCTAAATCACTGGCCGCCGCCCAATTGCTTCTGGCGTCCTTGATCCTGCTGCCAACGTTCCTCGTCCACGGTCTCAACGGACATCACGCCAGCGCCAAGGCGTTACTGGGTGCCGCGGCACTCGGGGTACTGGGCAGCGGAATTGCCTACGCATGGAACTTCCAGATCATCAGCAATGCCGGCAGCTTCATCGCGAGCACCGTAACCTTCCTCACGCCGGTCGTCGCGGTCATCGTGGGATTGCTGTTCTTGCACGAATCGTTCGCGTGGTTCGAACCGGTCGGCGGCGCGATCGTCCTCGCCGGTGCGGCGATCGGCCAGGACCGCGTACGGGGGATCAGTCGGAAGGCACCCTACCCCTTAATCACCACCACTCGATCCAGGGCCAGGTTTGCGTACTGGTGGAGTACGCCGCCGCTCGAAACCGTGCACAGCACGGCGAGGTGGCGACTGAAGAACAGGCTGGTCAGGTAGTCAAAGACGACCGACGCACGCAGCGTGCCTAGCCTCTGGTTCTCGACGAGCGAACCCTTGGGGTCCGCGTAGCCGCGAATACTGATCGAGCGAACGTCATCGCTCCCGAGAGCGCTGACGAAGTGGCGAGCGCCTTCCGCGACGCCGCAGTCAGCACGGTCGAGTTGTTGGCGAAGTACACGTTCAGGGTCAACGTGGTCCCGTGATGGGCCGGCTGCGTGGTGGTTGTCGTCGGTGGTTGCGTCGTCGTTGTCGAAGTCGACGTGATGGTGGTCGTCGTCGTCGGGAGGGTCGTAGTGGTCACGGGCGGCCCGGCGACGAACGGCGCCGGGACGTCCACGGATCCAATGGTGCACCGTTCCGCGTAGCTGTTACCGGTCTGGTCGACGTCAGGGTTGGGGCAGATGTCGATGGTGCCCGAACCGTAGGCCGCTTCGAAATCCACGGGAATCGCGTAGGCGAGCGTAGAGCCTCCTGGCGGCGCTTCGCTGAGCGTGGCGGCGCCATTGGTCGCCAGCGGCTCGAGATGAGCATTGAGTCCCACTGTGTCGGTGCTCTGGGTGAATGAACAACTCGACGCGTCTTGCTCGACGTTGTAGCCATCTGACGTGAACCCATTGATATGACTCGCACAGAGGGCGCTCGCCGAACCTTGTATCACCGAGCCCGCTATGTAGAAGTGTTGACGGTTATAGAGGGCCGGCGCGGTGGCGTCGCCCGCGTCAACAGTCGTTCGGAAGAGATCGGTCTCGGCGCCAGTTCCATTTTGGAAACCGTTCGAGATGGTCCCGCCCTCGTCCGATGCTGTGTTATCGGCGAAGGTCGAATAGATCGAGGCGAAGCCCGCGAGGGAGTTGCCAGTCGCCTGGTAACCGTTCGAGACCGCGCCGCCGTCGCTAGCGGAGTTGTTCTCGAGTGTGGAGTCAATTACTTCCACGCCACCCTGGTCCGAACTGCCACTAGCCTGAAACGCGTTCGCGATGGCCCCACCCGCGTACGCGGAGTTGTTGTCAAACGTCGATCCACTAATCAAGATCTCGCCGTCGTCGCTGAAGCCACCCACGTCATTGGCGATGGCACCGCCCACCGTGCCGTTGTTCCCGTTCTGGTCGAACGTAGAGTCGAACACCTCCATCACACCCTCGCCGTTGTACGTCGCGTTCGAGATTGCGCCGCCCGCTTCGCCGTTGTTGTTGGAATTATCGAGTGAGAAAGTGCTGTCAGAGATCGTGGCACCACCTTGTCCGTAGTCATCGGCATTCGCGATGGCGCCTCCGTAGTCACCACCCTGATCGCCCTCGAAGGTAGAACCACTGACCGTCAGGGTATCGTCCGTGTTCTTCCCGTCACCGGAGTTGATGGCGCCGCCGGCACCCGTCGTCGTCGTGTCGTAACTCAACGTCGAATTAGTCACGCTCAGCGTCGACACGTCGGTGCCCGAAATCGTCGAGCACCGTCACCACTGTCGATGGCCCCGCCACAGTTGTAGGCCACGTTGCCGTTCACGTCGAATTCGTGACCGTCAAGTCGCCACTGCTGGCATCGTAGTAATTCTCACTGTCGCCACTGTCGATGGCCCCGCCGTCGGCCCCCGATTGATTGTCCACGACGCTCGAGGAGTCGAGGGTGGCGGTGACTGACCCGCCGTAGTCGCCTTCGTCGATGGCGCCGCCATTGTTATATGCCTGATTATCCTCGAGAGTGCTGCCAGTCACGCCCAAAGTGCCGCCACCACCTTCGTCACCGATGTCGATCGCACCGCCGTCGCCGTAGTTCGTGTGTTCGTAATTGATAACGCCGTTATTGTCAATCTCGTTGGCGTTCGCCTGGTTGTTCTCGAACGTCGAATCCGTGACAGTCAACGAACCATCGCCCCCGTTGTCGCCACTGTCGATCGCGCCACCGTTCTGTTGGTCTGCCACGTTGTAGATGAACGTCGAATCACTGACGTCGAGCGTCGAAGATCCGTTATCAGCATTGTCGATAGCGCCGCCATTTCCTTCATCTGCGGTGTTGCCGGTGAACGTCGAATTCTCCACGGTGAGCGTGTTGTCGCCTGGGATGTCTTCGTTAAACGAGATCGCCCCACCATTGCCGAGAGCTTCGTTGTAGAGGAAATGCAGTTGTTGATGGTCACGTCGAAGGTCGCTTGCATCGAGAGTGCGCCGCCGAAGGTGGTACCCAATCCGCCGTTGTAGCCGTTCTGAAACGTAATGTCATTGAACGTGACGCTGCCGGTCGACGTACCGTTGAGAGTCAAGATGCCGTTACCCGACATCGTGCCCGAACCGTCGATCACCGTATTTCCCGATAGCGTCGGGCTGGGCTCGATGGTGATCTGTGACGATCCGGTCAGATAGACCACCGGCGCCTCGTTGATGAACTCACCGGCGTTGCCCGTCGTCTCGAGGTAGAGGTAGACCGAATCGGCGGTGCTCCCCTCCACCGCGATGAGAGCCTGGGTGAGGTCGCAGTCACTCGTCGAGAACGTGTTCGACGTGCAATCCGTGCCGGTGCCCTGCGGGTAGGCGTAGAAGGTATCGGTGGTTGGCGACGCCGAGCTCATGGCCGCGGGTACCAGTATCAAGGCCAACACGGTTACCGCCGAGGCTCCCATCGCCAGTAGCCGGCGCCCGAGCCAACGATTACCCGACGCTTCAAGAATCCAAATGTACCCACGAGTCACCTCACCTTCGTCGCTGTCGCGACCTCGGATCACCTTGTGCACCGTCCCCCAACCGTCGGTCGAGCACCGTGATCACTTAGGCAAATCATGGCCCATCGTCCAGTGCAAAGGCGGTAAATCGAGCATCTTTTGATCGACCGTCGCCGGTCACCGGCGAAGGCTTCGAACATCCACTCGACGCAAATCGTGCGCTGTGGAATACGCCTCATTCGCCTCTAGGACTCACTTCAAGCCACAAGTCCCGGACCAGGCCACCGGTGGCGATTTCTCGCGAGCACCGGATAACTACGAGCGAGCACGTCGAAATACTGGCCAGCCATAATCGCTGCGAGGAGCGACCACGGACGCCGCATTCTCGCCATGGCGAGGGTCACGGCTAGGGAACCAACACTGATACCCTCGGCGCCCACCCAGCACAACGCCTCGTCCACCAGTGCGCGACCCAGTCCCAAAAGCTTCAAGCGCATCGTCAGTGAGACTTTGTGAAGCCACGAGATTGAGGTCCGCGCGCGATCGTTGGTGAGCGTTCAGCCACTTCGCTCCACGTTGACACGGTCCGCAGCTTCCGTCATAGATCAAGATGGGGCGTTGACTCACGTGATCACGTTAAGGGACGCTCTCGAAAGGCGAACCTAGTGCGGTTCTCGCATGTGAAGCGACAAAAGCGGCGCCACCTCTAGGGGAAGACCGACCACCCTCGAGCCCCTTTTGGCACTCGGGGATAGATCATCTCGGTTCGAAACGCTCGACCCTTCGATTCGCCGGGCCGACCACCACGAACCTCGACCCATTCTTCTCCGGTCAATTCGTTGCGGGCGTGGGCCACGAAGACCCACTGCTGTCGTCGCTCTTTGGGGCCATTGACGAGCACGACCTCGCCCTGTTCGACGCCATTCCAGGCAGCGGATCGAAGTAACGTGGCGTGGGGACTCATCGGTGACTGCTCGGCCATCCAACCTGTCTACTCGCCACGGACGAGACCACGTGGAACCGCCACGTCACAGCGGTGCCGTAGGGTCGACTCATGACACTTGAGCAGCCGTTACCGAAGTCCTCTCCCCTTCGCGCCTCGCCGATTTCAAGGCGTGCCCCCGTCGCTACCAGCACGCCTCCGTCGAGAGGATCCCCCAACCGGCCAGCTACGCCACCGCCAAAGGCCCATTCGCCCACTTCGTCTTCGAACACCTCCTCTCTTACCCAGCGAGGAGCGCACCGGACAGAAGGCCCGCTGCGTTCGTGGACCCCGCGATCGACGCCATCCTCACCGACGCAGTACGCACCGAGATCGCGATGGACACGGCCATGCTCGAGCGAATGATTGACGAGACCCAGGACATCATCACCACGTACTTCGAGATGGAAGACCCCCGTCAGGTGAACACCGAAGGCATCGAACTCGCCTCGGGGTGAACGTGGACGATACGCCACTCTTTGGGATCCTGGATCGACTCGACCGCGACGAGCAGGCAACCTGGTGATCGTCGACTACAAGACGGGCGCACTGCCGAACCGGAACTACGACGCCCAGACCTTCGCGAACACCGAACTGTACGCCGCCCTCTGGAGAGAAACTCGGTGAGACCCCGACAAAAATTCGACTGCTCAGCAATACGCAACGGCACCACACAACAT
>CAWICL010000051.1:0-32610 GCA_963834545.1 uncultured Acidimicrobiaceae bacterium
GTGAAGTTTCAACAGGTTGTCCATTCGATCTGACTGCGAGAAGCTGGTTCTGCGACGAATCAGATTTCCCGGAGGGATCGAATGGACTATCACCAGAATGCCCGACTGACCATCCATAGTCGAGAGCAGTTAGCCAGATATGTGCTTGAGCAGGGTAGTACATTGAAGGCCGCTGCAGCGGCCTTCAATGTGAGCGCCAAGACTGCGGCCAAATGGGTGCGCCGCTACCGAAAAAGTGGATCAGCCGGCCTGAAGGACTTCAGCTCCAGGCCGCATCGCTCGCCCAGGCAAACTTCATCTTCTTTATTGGAAAGGGTTTTGGTTCTTCGCCGGCAGCGCTGGAATGGCTGGCGCATCGCCCACGAACTCAAGCTCAGCCGGGCCACCATCAGCCGCATTTTGCGCCGGGGCGGGATCGAACCGCCTGCGCTCGCTCCACCCTCCTCCGCCTGTGGTTCGTTACGAACACAAGCATCCCGGCGACCTGATTCATTTCGACATCAAGCGCCTGGCGTCGCATCCGCAAGCCGGGCCATCGCGTACGGAAGATCGCCGCAAAGAGTCCCGCGGCGTCGGCTACGAGTATCTGCACGTCGCCATCGACGATCACTCCCGCATCGCCTACTCCGCCATCCTGCCCGATCAGATGCACGACTCGGCGATGCGCTTCTTCCTCATGGCCAGGGCCCACTATGCCCGCTTCGCACTCCATCCAAAGAGTGCTCACCGACAACGGCTCCTGCTACAAACACTGGCTCCTTTGGGAAAACTACTCCACCGCCAGCACGTCAAGCATCGCTTCACCAGGCCCTACACACCGCGCACAAACGGCAAAGCCGAACGCTTCATCCAAACCGCTCTGCGTGAGTGGGCCTACGCCCGCTCCTATCGGACCTCGGAAGAACGAACTTGAGAAATCTCGAAGGCCCGGCTGCACGATTACAACTTCCACAGGCCCCACTCAAGCCTTAAACTGAATGACCCGCCTCTCGCTCCGGCCTGAATCGGAACAACCTCTTGAGCCTCCACATCTAGGAAGCCGCCAGTACAGCCGGTCCGGAGACCTGCGCCACTATTCGCGGAAAGGATCCGAGTCGCCGGGGCTGCGCAATGTGGAACGTGAGCGATATGATTGGCTCGGGTGGTGCCGCGCTCAAAGTGCCGGGAACTGTCTAATCCAAGCCCGGTTAAGAGTTAGGCCTTTGCCCCGTCTAACCGATTGAGAGAAGCGCGTCTCGACTAATCACGATGCGAAATAGATGTGTTTCCCCCGTTGCCCTTTTGATGCTGGCCCTCCCGATGGTGGGTTTAACAAGTCTCGCTCAGCAGCCCGCCAGCCAGCAGCCAGTGGCCACGTTGAAGATTCAGGCGCGCGAAGTGGTGCTGCCTGTCACCGTCCGCGACAAGCACGGCGCGCTGGTGACCAGCCTGAACACCGGCGATTTTACGTTGACCGAAGACAGCCGGCCGCAGGTCATCAAGAGCTTCACGCGGGAGAGCAATCTGCCCTTCCGGGTGGGGTTGCTGGTTGACACGAGCCGCAGCGTTTCAGGCGCTTTGGAGAGCGAGCGCAAGGCAGCGGGCAAGTTTGTCGACCTGATGTTGCCTGCTGACCCGAAGGGCGGAGCCAAGGACGAGGGGTTCCTGCTTCACTTCGACCGCGAGGTTGAGCTGCTCGAGGACTTCACTAACTCGCGCGACAAGCTGCACCACGAACTGGACGAAATGGGGCCGACCGCGAGCGCGCAAAACGACACGCAGGGGCCTGAGACCAGCGGCGACGACAGGGGAGCGCCAGCGGCCCAGCCGCGGAGGCGGAACGCAGCTTTACGACGCGATCTACCTGGCTTCGGGACGATTTGATGAGCCGAAAGACGGGCGCAAGGCGCTGGTGGTCTTCTCCGACGGCGTGGACCGAGGCAGCAAAGAGACGCTGAACGACGCCGTGGATGCGGCGGACCGGGCGAACCTGGCCGTGTACACGATCTACTTCAAGGGCGAGCAGGGCGCGGGCAGAACGGATTTCCGGCCGGTGGACGGCGCGGCGGCATGGGCGGCGGAGGTTATCCCGGCGGCGGCGGCGGTTATCCGGGCGGCGGAGGTTATCCGGGCGGCGGTCAGCGGCGCGGCGGCGGCAGCGAGTCGGCGGTTGACGGCAAGAAGATCATGGAGAAGATTGCCACCCGCACCGGAGGCCGGTACTTCGAGGCCAAGGGCAAGGACAAGCTGGACGAGATCTATGCGCAGATTGCCGAGGAGCTGCGCGGGCAGTATCTGCTGACCTATACGCCCGACGTGGTCGACAACGACGGCGGCTTCCACAAGATCGCCCTCAAGGCCAACAAGGACGATTATCAGGTCGTCACGCGAAGGCTACTACGCCCCAACCGCCAAGTAACAGGCTGAAGTGTCCTTCAACGCAAATCGCTCCCGGAGGGAGCCGTTAGCATAGCCCAGGACAAGCGGAGCGCAGTCCTGGAGGGCGAGATAAATTTCAATGAGCCCCGTAGGGGCGACCGAAATTCCGGATTTGGTTTTCGACCGGCCGAAAATACAGCATCCCAATCGTCGGGCCTTACCCACTGCGGGATTGAAACCGAGCCCCGCCAACCAATTTCGAAACACGCCGCACGGTCAATTCGCAGCCGCTTCCTCCTCCGTCACCACGAAGAAATGCTTCAGATCGGCCTGCCCAAACGACGTGGTCATCGCTACGTCGGATGCGTCGCGGCCCGTGGCCATGAGCACGCGGCCAATGCGCGGCTGATTGTTACGGGCGTCGAAGGTCCACCAGCGATCGTCGAGGTAGACCTCGAACCAGGCGCTGAAGTCCATGGGCAGGCGCACGGGGACGCCGATGTCGCCCAGGTAGCCGGTTGCATAGCGGGCGGGGATGTTGAGCGCGCGGCAAAAGGTAATGGCGAGATGCTGGAAGTCGCGGCAGACGCCGACGCGCTCCGTGTAGACATCGAGGGCCGTCTTGGTGGGCCGGGCCTGCTGATAGTTGAACACCACATGGTTGTGAACCCAGTTGCAGATGGCCTGCACACGGCCCCATCCCGGCGCGATATCCCCGAACAGTTCGACTGCGATGTTTGAAAACCGATCAACCTCGCAGTAGCGGCTGTTGAGCAGGAAGCTGAGCACTTCGTTGGGCAAATCGCCGACGGCAACTTCGCGCGCCGACCAATTGAAAAGGTCCGGCTGACCCGAGTCGTGAATCAGCGTTGAATTGCTGAGCCTGAGCTGGCCCTTCCGGCGCTACAAATCGCGCACAGCGGTTGCCGAAGCCGTCCATGTAGCTGGTCACCTTGAGACTGGGTTCCGTCGCAGCTCGTCCGGCTCAACCAGATCGCCCGCGCGCGAGGGATGAACGTTGAGCAGCGCAACCATGGCGACCGGCGCCGGAATATCGAATTGAATGTCATAGGACAAACGGATCAGCATGGGGCGCCTCTTGTCTTGGAGGTACGGGCTGGTTGCGAGCTTGTACGGGGACGTGGGCGACGCGACGGTGTGGGTATCATCTCATGGATTGAGATGCAAGCAGACGGTAGGGCGTTGTTGGGTGGGGATTGGGCGGGATTCCCGACTAAGGTTAACGGCCCTTTTTCAACCAAGCTGATCCGTTCGCTGAGGGGAGAAACCTGGCGCAAAACTTCAAGCTGGTTAGTTGCACGAAGGGCAGCAAACTCCGACCGCATCTCGGCGCGAAACGCTTCCAGCGTTCTGACGAGCGCGTCGAATTGAACTTCGTTCTGTCGGCTCATCGCGTCCTGTTTTGCTTGGATCGCTTTGAGATCCGGAGCGACTAAGTCCTGAATTACCTGCCGCAAGCCGGTGATGAAATCCGTCATGCCGTTATTTACTCCAGTCTAAGCACGAAGGGCGTCCGCCAAAGCGGACGCCCTTGTGGTTGAATCGGGTTGAGGATTAGCAGGTGCCGCTGTGGATGTCGGGTCCCGTCTGGATCTCCTGCAGAGCGGCCTGCGCCGCTGCAAGCCTTGCCGTCAGCAACCGGAAGGGCGAGCAGGAGACGTAGTTGAGGCCGATCTTGTGGCAGAACTTGACGGACTCGGGATCGCCGCCATGCTCGCCGCAGATTCCCACCTTGAGATTCGGGCGGGTGTTGCGTCCCTTGGCCGTGGCCATCTTCACCAGCAAGCCTACGCCGGCCTGATCGAGGGTGGCGAAGGGATCCTGTTTGAAGATGCCCAGCTTGAGATAGGCCGGCAGGAAGTTGTTGATGTCGTCGCGGGAGATGCCGAAGGTGGTTTGCCGGTGATGTTTGACGAGGCCGGCGAAGGGCGCGAACAACAGAACTTCAACCGTGAAGGCAGCGAGACCAATCCCGAGTGCGGGAAAAAGGTCACGCTTTAAGTTGGGGGCGCCCAGCCCCAACACGCTGGGTGTCTGCCCGGTCCGTGCGAGAAGAAACAAGGCGAGCGGGACCACGGCGATAACGGGGAAGTACGCGAGCATCCCGAGCAACATGTTGAGTACTTGACTCGAATGCACGATGGTGGGAAAACGTGAAATGTCAGCGACACCGGATTCGTGTTGGGCGAGGATCACGACGGCGCTCGTCACCCCCGTGACGAGGAAGGCAAACATAACGAGTCGCGTTTCCCAGGCGAGCAATCGTCGGGTGCGACCCTGGGGCAAGACCGTGACGCCTTGTTGGTCGCTGTGACGCGTGAACCACGAGGTGCGCTGGTGCGGTCCCTCGTCGTAGCGCGACGTCTCTCGTAGCGATTCGCTCGCCACTTCTGGCGAGGTTTCCAAGGGTGAAGGTACAACGTGGATCGTTGGTTCGATCGCCGTCGATGCACCACAAGAGCGACAGAAGTTGCCGGTAACCTTGGTGCCGCAGCGCGGGCAGAAATTCACGAGACCTCATTCACGTGTCGTGGCGTCAGTGCATTCTGGCATTATCGCTTCGCCGTGGTGGGTAATTTGACGATCGCCCGACGGCATTTTCTGGCGCGACGTGAATCAGTTGGCAGAAACGAGAATGATCTCAGTGCAACGATGATGCTGCGTCGACGCGTTTGGCTGCTTCGATCACCTCGTCGGGCACCACCGTTCCGGGACGATTGGCGGGATCGTTCGCGAGGAATCGACCGATCACCGGTATCTCGGTGATCGACTCGGCCCGTAGAATCGCCGCCACGACGGGAACGAAGTTCTCCGCCGCCGGATAGACGAGGTAGCGCGCCAGCCACTCAGGGTGATACTTCGCGTTAAAGGTCCAGAGTGTCTCAATTGGCAAGACCCCCGAGAGTCGTTTCAGCGCCCAGCGCTCCACACGGGTAAAGGTGCCGTCGCCGCGTTCTCCGTCGAGGACGGAGCGAAACGCCGCGAAGTTGAGACTAAGTCCCTGGGCCCCTTGTTCGGCGAGGTACGCAATCGTTGAGCACAGGGCGAAGTCAATCAGTCCGTTCGGGTGTTCGCCGGGGTCTCGACGCATGAGGTCGAGCGAGTAGCCGTTAATTGCGGGCGAAGGCACGAATTGACAGACCGCCGCGGGAGATTCGTCGGGTCCGTACACGATCGTGAGCAGTAGTCCCTTGTCCTTGGCGTCAAAGAGTCGCCCCAACATCATCGAGAATCCGCGCTCTCCTTCGCCTCGTCGAAGCATGGAGATCAATTCCAAGATCGCGGTGACTTGTCCGGGATCGATGGTCGCGGGATCGAGGAACTGCACGCGGTAACCGTGTCGCTTCAGTCGCGTGCAGGCCTGGCGCAGTCCTTTCATCTTGCCGCCCTCGAGTGAGAACGTCGGACAATCGACGATCGCTTCGTCGCCCAAGTAGATCGAGTGCATGCCCGCGGCGTGATAGATCGAGGTCCACTCTTGGGAAGCGGCCATGACGCCCAGGGTCCATCCCTGGGACTCGCTGTACGCGCGGAACGCACTGAAGACCTCGGTTCGTTCGGCCTCGGGTCCGATGGGATCAGGCGAGACGAGCGCCACGCCACCGTAAACGGCGTACGCCACCAGAGAGTCGCGAAAGAAGAAGAACTGCTTATCGTCGCGTAACGCGAAGTAGTCGAGCGTGCCGCGTCCGTGGCGGCGAACGATGTCCCTCGCGCGCAACTCGGCGATTCGTCGCTCGGCACTCGTGCCCTTCTGGCTGAGGCGGCGGTCGACCACGGGTCGGGTGAGGAAGTACAAGAGCGAGACGAGGAGCGATACGCCAATCGTGACGAGTACCGGGTCAATGAAGTCGTCGACGCCATCGGGGAGATTGATGTTGTAGATGCCCGCGATGCGTTCCAAACACGCTGCGAGCACCACCAAAAACGAAGGAAGGTGGTGTCGAGCACTCGATGCTTCGATGCCAAGTGCTGACGCCACCACGGCGATGACCCCGATGAGCGCGAGACGAGGCAGCGCCGTTCCCATCGATGATCGGTCGGTGGTGGCCTGGAAGGACTGACGCGCGAGCACGAGGAAGGTCAAGATGGATGCCGCGATGAGTGACGAGGCGAACGAGCCGCCGCGGGCCAGGTGCGTCACGATCGTGAAGGCGAGGGCCGACACGGCAATGAACCAGGCCCGGCGCTGTCCTCGTCGTATGCCGCGTGAGATCATGATCATCGCGATGCCCGCGACCGCCGTAATCGCGGCGGCTGACTGGGCGACGCCGAGAGGCAAGACCGAAAGGACCGTGTGCAATCGGTGGTGCAGCGGCGGTGACGCGGTGACCGCCACCGAAATGAGGCCGTCCAGGAGCAAAAGACCACTGGCCCAGCGGCGTATGGATCGCTGTCGACGTTGACTGACGAGCCGTTCGATCGTCAGGGGGAATGGTTTACCGCCGGGCCACGACCCGACCGTGGAGGTGAGGGGTGAAGGCGATGGTTGAACGGGCTGTCCGCCGGCGAGTCGCTCGAGCAACGTACCGCGCTTTCGAGGAGATTCCCCCGTTATCAATCGCACCTGGACCTCGCTGGCCGCTTCAATTTCAACGAAGCCAAGTCGTTCGACTGAGCTGAACACCGGCGGGGCCCCGAGGCGTCCTCGTCGTTCGACGAGCACTGTTCGTGACGGACCGGGTGCGGCGCAAACGGCATTGTCTAAGAAGGCCAACGCCGGTCGACGAGCCCCGCCGACAATGGCGCCTGCGGCTCCTCGTTCGCTCACGCGTCTCGCAAATTCAATGGCGTCAACGCCATCGACTCGCGTCTCGACTAGTGGTTCGCTCGGCGAAGCGGAGCGTTCACCTCTCGCCTCGCGGTCGAAGCGTCGTCGAACAATGAGTCCGGCACAGCCAATGACCACCGTTTCCAAGGCGACCAGCACGATCACGTTGACGATGAGGTTGCCCCAGAAAGTCGCGGTGTGTGGTGCGTGAACCTTATAGACATGGTGCGTGAAATGACCCACGACTTTCGTGAGGGTGTTGAAGAGGTCAAAGACGATCATGGCGAAGAGGGGCAGCCACACCCATCCGCCTAAGCGGCGGTATAACACCCGCGAGGCGACGAAACGCGAGAATGCCGTGGGGTCCTCGAGTCGATCGGCGTCCGAGCGATCAGCCTTGTCCGCGAGGGTGAGATCGACCTCACACGTTCCGGCGGCGACGGCGACATCGCGCACTCCGTCGGCGGTCGCGACCTGGAGAATGATGTCTCTGGCAACGTGAACGCCGAGCGTCCCGAGGGCCGATTGTGCGCGGTCGCGAATGGCGAGTTCCGCATCGTCTCGACCCGGCAAAACCCAGAATTGGTGATTGGACTGCGAGGTGAAGTTCAAAATCGCGTCGCGAAGATTGGGCAGCACGAGAAGTGTCGCTTCGATGAATTTGCCGAGGTGCGAAGTCGGATCGGGATGAAAGAAGTTGCCCGCGACGATGACGACGGCGGCGTCGTCAATCTCTCCGAGCAATTCGACAAACTCGCGAACCGGACGGCACGTGGGATCCGTGTCGGGTGAGAGTGACAAGTCACTGACCACGTACACGTGGTGCCCGTAAGGTATGGGGAGCGTTTGTCGTTCCGTCGCTGCCACGGCGTCTAGTCTCGCAGACATCACGACGGCGTTTGCCGAGGGACCTATTTTTCTGATGACATCCGAATACACGAGCGAAAATTGGCTTTGGCGCGATAGCGCTGCCGTGCCGGGTAAAGCAGTCATTTTCGACATCGACGGGGTCTTGGCTGATGCCGCGGGTCGACAGCACTACTTGGATTGGGGTGACTGGCGTAGCTTCTTTGACGCGTGCGGCGATGACCCGGTCATCGACGAGATCGAACGCCTGCTGGAGCTCTTGGACGGTTCGTTACAAGTCATTCTCTTGACGGGTCGCCCGCGACGAGTTCAACCGCATACGGTGGCATGGCTTGAGCGCTACGGCATCAGATGGGACGTGCTGATCATGCGTGAGTTCGGTGACTATTCAGGAGTCGATGAATTTAAACGCGGTGCCGTGCGAGATCTGCGTGCGCGTGGATTCGAAATTCGATTGGCCCTCGATGACGATCCGAAGAACCACGCGATGTACGTCAGCGAAGGTGTACCGTGCCTGTACATCCACTCGGGCTACTACTTATAGATTCACTCATCCGAAGCGCCTTTAGGCTCGAATAACTAATGAGACCGTTGAGCTGGAGATCCAAGAGTGAAGATTGCCATTGTGGGTGCGGGCGTCAGCGGCCTGACGGCGGCCTACCTCTTGAGTTCTCACCACGAAGTCACGTTGTTCGAAAGAGAGCAGACCCTTGGTGGTCACGCACACACCGTCAACGCATCCGATGGGGAGCGTGATTATCCCGTTGACACCGGCTTTCTCGTCTTCAACGAGGCGACCTACCCGAACTTCATTCGCCTACTGAAGGAACTGGGTGTCGCGAGCAAGGTGAGCACGATGAGTTTCAGCTACCGCGACGTCACGAGCGGACTCGAATGGAAGGGAACGAGTCTCAACACCATTTTCGCGCAACGACGAAACATTTTTAGTCCTCGCTTTTTACGCATGGTGTTCGACATCCTTTTATTCAATCGCCGTCTTCGGGCACTGGTCAAAACATCCATTAGTCCCGATCTCACCCTCACCGCCCTGCTGGGCGAACGACACTGGAGTCGCGAATTCGTCGAGTGGTACCTGGTTCCGATGGGGGCCGCCATATGGTCGGCCAACCCGCTGGCGTTTGGCGAGATTCCCGCAAAGACGTTCGCCGAATTTTTCTCTCGCCACGGCCTTCTCAGTCTGCGAGGTCGTCCGGTGTGGCGAACTGTCGTTGGCGGTTCGACGTCCTACGTGGAACGTATTCGTAAGCGAGTTGCGGCGCGGGGCATCATTCGCGTGGCCACTCCCGTCACGTCGATTGAGCGTGAGGACGATGGCGTCTTGGTCACTTCGGGTCATGGTCTCGAAACCTATGACCACGTCGTGATTGCTTGTCACAGTGACGACGCGCTCGAACTCCTGCAAGACGCCTCCGTCGAAGAGAAGACCGTTCTCGGCGCGATTCGATATCAGCCCAACGAGGTCACGCTGCATTGGGACACTTCACTGATGCCCCAGAGGTCCCGAGCGTGGGCTGCGTGGAATTATCGACGCGAGAATGACGACGACGCCGTCGCGACCCTGACCTACGACATCACGGCGTTGCAGTCGATTCCGTCGGCGCGTAAGTTTCTGGTCTCGCTCAATAGTGATCACGTGATCGACCCCGCGAAGGTCTTGGCTCGGTTCACCTTCGAACACCCGGTGATGGATCACGAAACCATTGGGGCCCAAGGCGAGCGTCACACGCTGGTCGGTTCGCGCACGTCGTTTTGTGGCGCGTACTTTGGCTATGGCTTTCACGAGGACGGCGTGCGCAGTGCACTTGAGGTGTGCGAAAAGCTCGGCGTGACGTGGTGAGTGATTCGTCGATCTACTGGGGACGAGTTCGACATCGGCGTTTCTTACCTCGCGAACACACGTTCACGTACGGCGTCATGATGTTCTTGTTGTACCTCGACGAACTTGACGAGTTACGTGATTCTGTCCATGGTCTCGAGTTCGAAGGGAGCGTCACCCACACCCGTTCGCGACGTTCGTGGTGGCACTTCCTACCGGGCCACTACATCCTTCGTCGGCGCGATTTCTTGCCCGAGTACGAGGGCACCCTCGATGAAGCGGCGCGCGCCATGTACCTCGATCAAGTGGGTCATCGCGCACCGCCTCGAGTCGCGATCATGGCCAACCTCGCGTCGCTTGGTTGGAACTTTAATCCCATAGCGTTGTACTTCTTCTACGACCAAGAACGATTGGTGCGTACGATCGCCGAAGTCACCAACACGCCGTGGGGCGAACGTCATCTCTACGTGCTCGGAGCGCCCGGATCAATGGAGTTCGAGAAGGCTCACCACGTGTCGCCGTTCCTCGAAATGGAAGGCACGTACCAACTCACCTATTCGTCGCCCGAGCAGAACTTCAATCTATCGATGACTTTGTTTGACCACGAGTTTGGTTCGTCGAGTTCGCGAGGACCTCGACGTTTTTCGGCCTCACTCACGCTGGTCAAACATGAACTGACCAGCGGCGAACTTCGACGCGCAGTACTTCGCTATCCCGACATGGCTCTTCGGGTCTCACTTCGCATCTATTTTCAGGCCGCTCGACTTTTCGCGAAGGGCGTAAAATATGTGGCCCACCCCGAACCGTTAAAGAGAGGTTCCCAGGATGTCCGTTGACACCCACGACACGATTGCGTCGCAGCGCTTTTTGGCACCGCGACGTCAATACTTTCCTCGCCTCGGACGAAGGATATTCCTGCGCATCGTGAGTGCCCCCAAACTCGACGGTATCGGCACGTTGCACCTGATCGAGGACTTTGACGGACAGGTGCGCGAGCGCACCATTGGTCGTGGAAGTCTGGTCGCTGACCTGACGGTGCGCGACCGCGGCGCGTACGCGGCGATTGTCTTTGGGGGATCGCGCGGCATGGGTCGTAGCTACGTGAACGGGCTCTGGCAGACCAGTGACCTGACGAATCTCGTGCGATTCCTCTTTCGTGCGTCCAATCCGCTTCGCCATCGTCAAGACCAACGGGCTCGACGCTGGCGAACCCTGTACGCCATGGTGCGACTACCGGGTCGACTGGTTCAGGCGGTCGTTGGTGAGCGCAGCTCCAAGCGTTCGGATCGAAGGAATATCCACGCCCACTACGACCTCTCCAACGAGTTCTTCGAGGTCATGCTCGACGAGACACTGGCGTACTCGTGCGCGGTGTTCAAAGACGACTCAACGTCTCTTTATGACGCTAAGTCGAGAAGTTCGACCGCCTTTGTCGCAAGTTGAATATGGACTCGAGTGACCACGTGCTCGAGATCGGAACGGGATGGGGTGGGTTCGCACTGCACGCTGCCCAGCACTACGGCGCGAGGGTCACCACCACGACCATCTCGGAGAACCAAAGAGTCGCCGCCGTCGCGAGAGTGAAGGAGGCGGGTCTCGAACACTTGGTGACGGTGCTCGGCGAGCACTATCGCGACCTTGAAGGCACGTACGACGCGCTCGTGTCAGTAGAGATGATCGAGGCGGTCAACTGGCGTCACTACAACGACTTCTTTCGAAAGTGCTCGAGCCTTCTCAGTGAGACGGGGCGCATGGCGATTCAAGCGATCACCATCGCCGATCAGAGTTTTGATCGCGCCAAATTGCAGAAGGACTTCATCCGCGATCTCATTTTTCCCGGTGGTTGTCTACCCAGCGTGAGCGCGATTATGGATTCGATTGCCAACGTCACGGATCTGAAAATGACTGATCTGGACGACATTGGACTGCACTACGCCACGACGCTTCGACTCTGGCGCCAGAACGTGAGCGATCGCTATCAACAAATCCGCGCGCTGGGCTTCGACGATCGCTTCAAGAGGCTTTGGGACATGTACCTGCAGTACTGTGAGGCGGCGTTTCTCGAACGCCACATCTCGGACGTGCAACTCGTGTTCCACAAGCCCGGCATCGGGCCGAGCCTCGGCTACCCGAGCGGGCTAGGCGAGGAGTTCGAGGATCTCGCGGGCGCCGCGGCGTCCCGATCCAATACTCGCGGGGATTCCTACGCCGTCATAGGCCATTCCCGCCAATGAGACTCGCTGGGACCGGGCCGCCTCTTTGGCCGCGACAACTCGCTGTTCGTGACCGAGACGGTACTGGGGTAGCGCGTGGGGCCAACGTTGCACCAGTGTCTCGAGGGGCGTTTGGGCGCGCCCGAGGATGAAGTGCAATTCACGAAGCACCCGGTCCACAAGCGCTTCGTCGGTGAGGTCGTCACACCTCAGTGTCGTCGCTTCGACCCACATGCGCTCGCAGTATGACGTCGTCATCATGAACGAGGTGCGGCCATTTTCGATCGAGCAGCGTGATGGCCGTGACCATGAGTGAGTCCGACCCTGCCCAGGCAGAGCGAAGAGGCACGAGCACCCCCTACGCGTGGTGGCAAGGCCACGTCGTCGCGCCGGAAGTTGAACGTGACCATGCCAGCGCCCGCCGTCGTTATGGCGCCGAGCGCTTCAATGCGAGGATCGAATTTGCCGAGCAATTGTGCGGCACTGGCCGCGGGCGAGGCGACGATGATGGCGTCCGCGGGTGTCGTCGTGTTTGGTGTATCAACCTCCCACGCGTACGTGCCCGCGGGCGTCTTGCGTAGTGCGCTCACCGCGATACCCAGTCGGATCACGACGCCACGCTGGCTCAACTGGCGGGCGAGTTCAACGGGAAGAGATCCCACACCGTTCCGCATCGTGGCAAGTAGCCGCCCGGGCGTCGCGTCACCAGCTACGGGGCCTGGACTTACCGGTCCCGGTCGGATCGCGCATGGAGCATCCACCCGCGCGTGCCGCATTGGCAATGCGGGAAACACCGATTTCGCCGAAAGCTCGTCAATACGTCCCGCTGAATGCCTCCGATCATTGGCTCGATTACCTGAAAGCTCACCTCGTCGCCGAGTTCGTTCGCACAATCTCGCCAATGGTCGCGTCGTCATGCACGTGCAGGCGACGCAGGAGCACTTGATCTCTGCAAGGAGAGCGAGGCGAGCGCAACGTGAGAGACCCTTTATGCGCGCAGTGACGAAAGCGCTCGTCGGCACACCAAGCACGAGTCCGTCGGGAATTTCGCGAAGCGACCCCGCGAGCCAGAAGACGCGCCGCTGGCACCGATGGCTTCGAGTCGTCTCGAGGGCCCGAGTTCATCACCTCGTGACGGCTCGGGGCGACGCACGAGGAATCCGTCCGCACCCAGGTCGATGGTGCGCCCCGCGAACTTCGTCGTCGCGATCGACCCACCAACTCTCGTGGCACCGTCGATGACTTCGACCCGCGGGGTCTCTGCGTCCGGGACCTTCGCGCCTCCCGTCAATTCCCACGCCGCACTGAGACCGGCGATACCCGCGCCCACAACGACCACCGACGTGCGAGGCGCCTCAGTACGGCCAACCTCCACACACGACGTTCGCCAAGATCGTCACGAACTGCTCGTCATCATTGAGCGAAGCGGTACGAACAAGGTTCGAAACCAATCTCTCGGGCGACCGCCTGGGCTTCGATGTCGATATCGAGAGCACCTCGAGGTGATCGCGCGACAAAACCAATGGGGCACGAGACGATATCGGTGATGCCGGCGTCTCGCTTGGTTCGAAGCACTTGCAGGATGTCTGGTCCGATCCAGGGGTCGGCGGTACGGCCGGCTGACTGCCACGCGACGTCCCAAGACGTGATGTTCGCCAGGCCGCCGCTTGCTCGCGCGCTTCGCGAAGTTGTCGGGGTACGTATCGCCGCTCGGCGAGAATTCTCTCGGGGAGCGAATGCGCGGAGAACAGGACCTCGGTGGTTGCCCGGCGACTCTCGGGGATGGTCCCCAGGGCGCTGGTCACGCGCTGGCGATGATCTCGAGGAAACCTGGTGACTCCCACCACGCCCCAATCTCGATGAAATCGACTGTCGTGCCCAGTGCTTCACCGGCGCTCGAGCCATGTATGTCGGTGGACATCGACGAGGAATGCGGAGCGAGGACGAGACCTATGACGAGGTTGAATCCGTCCTCACGAAATGACTCGGCGATCTCTTCGAGAAGAGGTGGTTCATACTTCGATCCAAAGCGAACGTCGTATTCGCCGGGCGCCAAGTGATCGAGTGCACGCGCGATACCCGCCACCTGGTCGGCGGTGCGTTTCGCGAGCGGAGACGTTCCGCCAATGGCGTTATAGCGGCGAACGAGGTCCGCGAGGAGCTCCGGGTGTCGGTGCTCGGCCGTGGCGAATCCGCGTGTAGTACGCCTCGACGTCGTCGGGCGTGCGTTGGCGTGCCGTAGGCCATGACGAGGACGCCGATTTCATCGAACTCCCGCTCGTCCTTCTTCGTGCACGACGCGAACGACTGCTTCGAGGCACGTCGGATCGGTCTGGGGAAGCACGCCATGACCGAGATTGAATATGTGTCCGGCGATCCGCCGGCTTTTTCGAGCACCTCGCGGGCGGCTTCGATCCGCCAAGGCTTCGCCCCTGAGAGACAACGCGCCGGATCGAGATTCCCCTGCACGACGCTTTGTCGCCGACGCGACGACGACCCGTGTCCAAATCAACGTGCCAGTCGATCCCCACCACGTCGCTGCCGGCGCTCGCCATCAGGTCGAGTAATTCTCCCGTTCCCACCCCGAACAAAATCGTGGGTACGTCGAGGTCGGCGATTCCTTCGAGGACCTCTTGGGTAGCACGAAGTGCGAAGCGCTCGTACTCATCGCGCGAGAGTGAACCGGCCCACGAATCAAAGAGTTGCAAAGCGCGAGCACCGTGTGCGACTTGGGCGCGCAGGAACGACACGGTGATCGCGACGAGCCGATCGAGCAAGTGGTCAAAGAGGATCGGGTCTCGATGCATCAAGCTCTTGATCACCGCAAAATCGCGCGTTGGTGCGCCCTCAACGAGATAGCTCGCGACCGTGAACGGGGCGCCCGCGAAGCCAATGAGCGGAGTGTTGGTGGCTTCGAGTTCCTTCACCACGAGGTCAACAGTCTGGGTGACGTGCAAGACGTCGGCGTCGTTGAGGTCGCGAAGTCGCCCGAGGTCACTCGACTCTGCAAAAGGCTGCTTAATAACAGGGCCGCGACCAGGAACAACATCAACACCGAAGCCGATCGCGTGATACGGCACGACGATGTCAGAAAAGAGTATGGCGGCGTCCACTCCGTAGCGACGCACTGGTTGCATGGTCACCTCGCAGGCGAGCGAGGGATCACCAATGGCTTCAAGGATCGATCCGGTCCCGCGAAGGGCGCGATATTCAGGGAGCGAGCGTCCTGCTTGGCGCATGAACCACACGGGAACGTGGTCAACGCTCTCGCCGCGACAAGCTCGTAGGAAGGCCGAATCGCCCACTTCTCTCCTTAGGTTTCACTTCAATCTAGGGGAGAACATGGCGGCAACGCTCGGCCGGTGTCGCGGTGCTGCATTCGCTGTTCCTTCGTTGATGTCCAGTCAATTATTTCGCGTCTGATTTCATTCGCGATTGCTCCGCGCCGGATCCCTTCACGAACTCGTTGCTCGGGCGCTTCCAGGCACGAATGGTGGGGAACCGGTTGTTTTTTCGCGTCATTGTGGCTCGAATTCCCAGACTTCGAACACGATTAGACTTGACAGACTCCAAAGCGGAGACACGAAGGGGTCCCTATGGCACACGAGCGCGAGGTAGCCGAAGAACAGGCGTTCCTCGACCGTGCCCTTCGTGCGCTCGACCACATGCGCGACGAAGCTCGCTCGCTGCGAGATAGTGCGGCGGTAGCCAATATGCGCGGCGCGGGCGATCTCGTCGAGCGCGACGTCGTGATGGCAACGGCTCTGCAACGCCTCGATCGACTCGCCATTGGCGATCAACCGCTCTTTTTTGGACGCATTGACTACCAGGTGAATGATCGTGGATCCGCCGACACCTACCACGTAGGTCGACTCGCGGTGTCTGACGAAGAATTGAACGCGCTCGTCGTTGACTGGCGAGCTCCGGTCGCTGAAGCCTTCTATCGCGCGACGGGTGTTGAGTCTCTGGGGCTCTCGCGCCGTCGTCACGTGGCGATTCATGGACACGACGTCACGGGTGTCGAAGACGAGTACTTTGCCGATGACGCGGGCGAGCTCGACCTGCCCGACGACGAGATCAGAAACGCCACCGAAGAGGGTCTCGTCGAGGGGGGTCTCGCTCTCGGCGGGCCGGGAGCGTTGTTGGCGGCCCTGGGGCGAGCACGCACTGGTCGCATGGGCGACATCGTCGCAACGATCCAAGGCGAACAAGACCAGATCATTCGAAGTCCGCTCGCGGGCGTCTTGTTGGTCCAGGGTGGCCCGGGAACGGGTAAGACCGCAGTTGCCCTCCACCGTGCGGCGTATCTCCTGTTCACGTATCGAGCGACGCTGGAGCGACAAGGCGTGTTAGTCGTGGGACCAAACCCGCTGTTCTTGAACTACATCGAGAACGTCTTGCCCTCTTTGGGCGAATCCGGTGTCACACTGTCGACGATCTCTGGACTCGTCACCAACGTGGAGATCCGCGCCCGAGAGAGTGAAGAGGTCGATCAACTGAAGGGTGACGCGCGAATGGCGACGCTCTTGGCGCGGGCGCTTCGAACTCGTGAGCGCGCCTTGCGCACCGACGTCGAGATTCCCGTTGGTCGGGCCATCATTGTCTTGAAGGCTCGCTACAGCGAGGAGGCCGTCGATCGGGCCCGCCGTCGGCCGGGCAACCACAATCAGCGTCGCTCCGCGCTCGGGCGCGAATTGGCGAACCGTTTGGCCCAGGAGTACCACGACCGTTTTGTTCGCGAAGGCAATGACGACGTGAACAACGTGGGCGAGCTCGCTGATTTGATTCGTACGACGCCCCAGTTCAAAGAGGCTCTGCAGCGCATCTGGCCGCGTCTCAGCGGTCAAGAACTTCTGCATGATCTCTTCGGCGCCCCGGCGTTGTTACGCGCCGCGGGCAAAGGCCTCTTGAGTGATGCCGAGCTCGAACTGCTCGCGCGCAAGCGCTCCGAGTCCCTAGAAGACATCGAATGGACCAAGGCCGACGCCGCGTTGATCGATGAAGCGCGCGTGCTCGTCGGTCCACGAAAGCGTCCTCGACCGCCGCTGAAGGCGACCGATTCGGGAATACTCGAAGGAATCGACCTTGACGCCTACGCGGGAGACGTTCGCGCCGCCGCTCTTCGTGAAGCCCAGCGAAACGCACCCGTGCAGTCCCTCGAACTCGACGAGGCCGAATTCGTCACCTATGGTCACATCGTGGTGGACGAGGCTCAGGACCTCTCGCCGATGGAGCTTCGCGTGCTCAAGCGACGAGACCTCACCGGTTCGATGACGATCGTTGGTGACATGGGCCAAGCGACAACGGCCTCGAGCTCGGCATCGTGGAACTCGGTACTCGAGGTTCTCGATCCACGACGGACGCCCACGCGCGTCGACCTGACCGTGAGTTATCGCACGCCCGAAGAAGTGCTCAATTTTGAGCAGCCCCCACGCTGCTCGCGGCGTCGCCCGATCTCGAACCACCACGGCCCGTGCGTCGAGCAGGCTTCACGCCCATCATCGAAGTCGTCGAGCCGGACCGCTTCAGCGCGACCCTCGTGAACGCGACGCGCCGTGAAGTCGAGGCGGTGGCGCCGGGACGCGTCGCGGTCATCGTGACGGGTCGACGCGTCGAGGAGATACTGGCGCTGTTGAGCGAGGGAGGCCTCGACGCCGTGGATCCGCGTGATCAAGATTCCAAGGGTCTTGGCGCCGATTTGGTCGTGCTGAGTGCCGAGGGGGCGAATGGTCTCGAGTTCGACGCGACCATCGTGGTCGGCCCGGTCAGATCGTGAATCGGGGATCGCAGGATCCGAGCGTGTCGAGCCCACGGGGACTGCGCACCCTCTACGTGGCGATGACGCGTCCAACGAGACGTCTCGCGATTGTCGCTTGTGGGCCCCTGCCCCAGACACTTCTGTAAGACTTCTCAGCCCTGTTCGCATCAGGTCTTCAAAATCCGCTAGAAATGTAGGCGTGAGTCAGGCGATTCCCCTCAATAGCCTGGCGAAGCAAGAGAAGATCGTCCACGATCGTCCGCCCATGCTCGCCATTGGTGTGATGATTTGGCTCGGCAGCGAGCTGATGTTCTTCTCGGGACTCTTCGCCGCATTATTTACCATCCGAGCGCACCTGGCTTCGTGGCCTCCCAAGGGTACGCACCTGGACGTGCTGCAGTCGGGCATCTTCACGATCATTCTGGTCGCTTCGTCGTTCACGATGCAGTGGGCCGTCTGGCTCATTGAGCACCGTCGGCGTAAAGAGGCGCGACGTTGGGTGATCATCACGATGATCATGGGGGCTCTGTTCGTTGGTAACCAGGCCTACGAGTGGACCCACCTCGCGACGCGTTGGTACACCAACTCCTACGGCTCGGTGTTCTTCATCACGACCGGCATCCACGGTCTGCACGTTTTCTTGGGGCTCGTCGCGATGGGATTCCTCCTCTTTCGTATGCGTGGTCGCGAAGGTGATCCGGGTGAACTTTCGACCTTCCAGGGCGTCAGCTATTACTGGCACTTCGTTGATGTGGTCTGGATGGGCTGTACTCGTCCCTGTTCTTGTTGAAGTAGGGATGAAGTGACGTCTACGTACCTCAAGCGCGCCGCCATTCTCTCGTTCAGCGCTCTCATGGGCATGGGCCCACTGTTGTTGTTCGCCAACACGGCGAACGCCTCACCAACGCACTCGGGTTACCAGACCACCCGCAAGAACGCGGGTACGCCCAACTCGTCCTACGTGAAGATAGATCCGACCAATGGCGTCGTGATTTCCTACGGAGACAGTGCCATCACCTACAACGCCCCGTCCGCCAAGCTCGACACGCTGGGACAAGCCCTCTTCTTGCAGAACTGTGCGTCGTGTCACGGCACCGAAGCGAACGGCGTTCCCGCCAACGGAACCTCGGGTTCCTTTCCCGACTTGGTGGGACTCGGACCAGCGACGATCGACTTCTGGGTTGACTCGGGTCGAATGCCCGCCGCGGACGTTCGTGCAGTTCAGGCGATTCGTCACCAAGCTCGTCTCACCAAGACCCAAGCCGTCGCTATCGCGGCGTGGGTCAATTCGCTGGACCCGAGTTATCCCGACATCCCCACCCCACACTTGAAGGACGCGAACGTGTCTGACGGCGCGGCGTTGTTCGCGCTCAACTGCGCGGCGTGTCACACCATCGAAGGCGATGGCGACGCGCTCGCCAATGACACCTACGCACCCTCGCTGCGTGACATCCCCGCGTTCGAAGTCGTCGAGGCGATTCGTACCGGTCCCGCCAACATGCCTCGCTTCACGGGAAACCTGAGTGACAACCAAGTGCGTGACATCGTGGCCTACGTCACCACGGAGATCCAGCACCCTCAGAACCCCGGTGGCTTTGGACTGGGTGGTCTCGGTCCTGTCGCTGAGGGCTTCGTCGGATTGTTGATCGGAGTAGGCGTGTTGATCCTCATCGCCTACTGGGTAGGAGAGCGTCAATGAGCGAACACGACGACGAGCGAACGCCAGTGACCTTGGGTAGCGTGCGCTCCGACGACCCGCGTCTGCAACCCGCAGCGAACAATCCCGAGCTCGTCAACAACGTCATCGCGGTCACCTTGTTCGTCGGGGTGCTCTTCGTCGCGGGTTTCGGCGCTGCGTACTGGGTGAACGCCAAACCGTGGATTTTGGGTGCGACCATGGGCGGAGGGTTGTTCTTTCTCGGGATGGGTCTTATCGCCTGGGGCAAGTACCTCATGCCTCGAGGACCCTTTGTCGAAGAGCGTCACGAACTCGCCAGCTCAGATTCCGAGCGAAGCGCCATGGCCGCTGCCATCGTCGAGCGCGGTGGGGGAATCATGCAACGTCGAAAGTTGCTGGGGGGCCTCTTGGGTGGCGGGCTCGGCATCTTTGGCATCGTTGCGGTGTTCCCGTTGCTTCGAAGTCTCGGACCGTTGCCGAAGGGGACCTTGTTCACCACGGACTGGAAGAAGGGTACCTACCTGGTGGATATCACCGGTCGTCGGGTGCACGTGGGCGACCTCGCCGTCGGTTCGATCGTCACGGTCTATCCACGGGGACTGCAGAACACCGACCGCGGTCAGGCCGTTGATCAAACCGTCCTCATTCGAATTTCGAACGAGGATTTCACGACCCAAAAAGGCCGTGAAACCTGGGGCCCGAAGGGTTATCTCGCATACTCCAAACTCTGCACGCACCTGGGTTGTCCCGTGAGGAATTACAAACAGGAATTGCAGCTACTCGTATGTCCGTGTCACCAGTCGATGTTCAACGTCACCAACGGGGCGATTCCCCAGTTCGGTCCCGCGCCTCGTCCCTTGCCACAATTGCCGCTCTACGTTGACGCGAGCGGGTACATCCGATCACAAAAGGGTTACGACCAACCCGTTGGTCCTGGGTTCTGGGAGCGAGGTTCGTCACCGTCATGAGTAGCGACGTCATTAACACCAAGCGCTCCAAAAAGGCCGCCTCGGGCCCTTACGGCAAGATTGGCCAGGCCATCAACGAACTTGACGATCGCCTGGGCGTCGCCAAGGGTGGACGGACCTTCATGGACAAGATCTTTCCCGACCACTGGTCGTTCATGTTGGGAGAGATCGCGTTGTATTCGTTCGTCGTGCTACTCGCGACCGGCGTGTTCTTGACGCTCTACTACATTCCGAGCACCGCGCTCGTCACGTACCACGGCAGTTATCTGCCCCTCGATGGACAGCGCGTCACCGAGGCCTACGCCTCATCGGTGAACCTTTCCTTTGCGGTGCGCGCGGGACTCTTGATGCAAGAGATGCACCACTGGGCGTGTGACATCTTCGTTGGCATCGATCGTCGTGCACATGGCTCGGGTCTTTTTCACCGGAGCCTTCCGCAAGCCGCGCGAGCTCAACTGGACCATTGGCACCACGCTGTTGATCCTCGCGATCGTGAACGGATTCCTCGGTTACTCCTTGCCCGATGACTTGGTGTCGGGACCGGGAATCCGCATCGCGTACTCGATCATCCTCTCGATACTTTGGTGGGCAGTTACCTCGGGTTCTGGGTGTTCGGTGGAAACTTCCCTGGCACCACGGTCATTCCACGCTTCTTCATCCTGCACGTCCTGATCGTGCCGGCCCTGATCGTGGGTCTCGTGGGCGCGCACCTCTTCTTGCTCGTGCGACAAAAGCACACGCAGTTCCCGGGCAAGGGACGAACCGAGAACAACGTGGTGGGCACCCGATGTTCCCGGTCTTCATGGCCAAGACCACGGGTTTCTTGTTCGTCGTCGCGGGCGCCACGGCGTTGCTCGGTGCCTTCGCTCAGATCAACCCGATATGGCAGTTCGGTCCCTACACGGCGTCTCGCATCTCGTACGCGGTTCAACCTGACTGGTACATGGGCTTCTTGGACGGCGCACTTCGAATCTGGCCATCGTGGTCGTTCCACAGCTTTGGTTACACCATCCCCTTCGAGGTCTTCATTCCGGCGGTTTTGCTCCCGGGCTTGCTCTTTAACATCGCCTACGCCTGGCCCGCCATCGAACGAAAGTTCACGAAGGATCACGCGTTCATAACTTGCTCGACCGACCTAGTGACCGTCCCAAGCGCACCGCGGTGGGCGTCGCGACGCTGTCGCTGCTCGGCATGCTCTTCATCGCCAGTTCCACCGACGTCATCGCGAACTTCTTTCGCCTACCGCTCAATGAGGTGTTGTGGGCCATGCGTATCCTCGTGATCCTCTCGCCGTTTGTCGCCTACCCCATTGCGTGGAAGATCTGCAAGGAAGTCCAAGGTGTGCGAGGTGGTGGCAAGCGAAAGACGGCCAACATCGTCACTAGAACCGCCGAAGGCGAGTACGTCGCGACGCCCGCACCGAAGTACATCGATGACGAGCACCACGAACTCGACGCCGTGCCGGTACCGACCTTCATCATCGAAGCACCCGAGGAGACTGGCGCGAGCGGCATTCGAACCGTTGACCGTTAAGTCATTTCGTGACACGTCGGTTGCGAGAATTCTTTACCAAACGAGTCGCATCACTTCGTTCGTGGATGGGCCTCAGTCCGCGTCCCGGGGTTTGTTTTCGCAAGGTGAGCGCGAGAAGATAGCTCGAGCGCTTCGAGGTGTCCGTTCGTGGTTGGTAAAGCTTTGATCAGCGAAGTCAATCGTTAGCGATACGAAGCTCGCGGCTCTGCGCACGAAAGTGCGATCGTGGCGCACGTTGATCGCTCGAAACCCGAACGCGAACCTTGGTCGCCTTCACTGGCTCGGCGTCGTCGCCCAACAATCCAAACAGAAACGGCGATCGAGGAACATCGCCATTGGCCTCGTGGCCCTGGTGTTGCTCGGGCTGTTGAGCGTCGGGGTCAGCGTGGGTCTCAGTTCGTCGCCCACCACGACCACGACCACCACCACGGTGCCGCTCTCACGTCCCGAAAAGGGTTGGATCGTGGCGAGCTCGTCGGCGCGTGGGGTGATGGTCGACTACACGAATATTGATGAAGACGGTGCGGTCTTTCGCGTCCTACGTCTGCGCGCCAGAACAACGCTTCTACGTTGGCACGACGGCACCTTGGATCCTCCGAGTACGTCGGGTGAGGTTCCGCTCGATGCCGGTGGCGCCATTGATTGGTCAAACGAAGGTCCGGCTGGCGTCGTCGCAGTCTTTAACGGTGGCTTCAAGAAGGCGGCAGACGCGGGTGGTGCGGTGGTCGATGGGGTGACCCTCGAGCCCTTGGTCGCTGGCGACATGACCATTGTCTTGAGCGCGCAAGGTCATTGGAGCATGGGCGTGTGGGGAAGTCGTGGATTCCCGGCGAAGGGCTTTGACGCGATTGCCTATCGTCAGAACCTCGGTCCACTGATCCTCGGTGGCAAACTCAGCCCAACCACGGCGCCGAGTGACTGGGCGCGGTGGGGTTCACCTCTCAATAACGATCCACTCACGTCTCGTTCGGGTATCGGCATCGACAAGTCTGGCAACTTGATCTACGCGGGCGCCATTGGTCACGTGGACGTCGCCCAACTCGCCGACGCACTTCAACGTGCGGGCGCCGTCACCGCGATGCAACTCGACATCAATCCCTTCTGGCCGGTGCTTGGCGCTTCGCGAACTCCCCTGCACGGTCCCGGCGCCCTCCCGGTCCAATTACCGAACGCCGAACACAGTCCGTCCATCTACTTTGAGGGTTGGGAGCGCGATTTCTTCGTCGCCCTCGCCGAGCCCGACCCCTGGGGTTGTTTCTGGACGAGTTCGGGACTCCAACCCGGCCCCGGCCGCGCCCAACCCCAGGCACTGCATCTCGAGGGACGTCGTTGTAATCCGAGCAAGAAACGTACCCAAGAAATCGGGATCCTTCGTCTTTTAGAAACGCAACACTTCCGAAACGAACGGTTGACGACGGGCCTCGGTCGGCTCCTAAGGTACCTGTATGAGTACACCTGTTGCCCCTTTGGAATTAGCGAAAACCCTCGGTGAACTTCGCGCGTCGAACTACGTCGACAAATCAGTACGCGAAGAGATCCGGATCAACCTCGAACAGCGCCTCAGTGACGGACGACCGCTCAGTTCGGCGGTCTTGGGTTACGAAGACTCCGTGCTTCCCCAACTCGAAACCGCACTGCTCGCTGGGCACGACATCATCTTGCTCGGCGAACGCGGACAGGCGAAAACGCGCATGATTCAGCTCACTGGTGGAATTACTCGACGAATGGCTGCCCATCGTCGAAGGCTCCGAAGTGCGTGACAACCCGTTCGCGCCGATCTCGGCTTTCGCGATTGACCTGGTGCACGAGAAGGGCGACGACACCCCGATCGCGTGGGTTCATCGTTCGCGACGCTTCGCGGAGAAACTCGCTTCACCCGACACCTCCATGGCCGACTTGATCGGTGAGGTGGACCCCATCAAAGTCGCCGGAGGACTCTTCCTCGATGATCCGCGCGCGTTGTCCTACGGGCTCGTGCCCAAGTCGAACCGCGGCATCTTCGCGATGAACGAACTGCCGGACCTCTCCGAACGAATCCAGGTGGGTCTTCTCAACGTGCTCGAGGAGCGCGACGTCCAGATCCGCGGACACTTGGTTCGTCTCGACTTGGACGTGCTCGTGGTGGCGACGGCGAACCCCGAGGACTACACCAACCGTGGTCGGCTCATCACCCCCTTGAAGGACCGTTTCGGCTCACAGATCCGCACGCACTACCCCTACGAGATTCGACCGAGATCGAGATCATCCACCAAGAAGCGGTGCTACCCACGTCGCCCAAGCCCATCATCGTGCCGTGGTTCATTGACGACATTGTGGCGCGCGTCAGTCACGTCGCACGAAAGAGCCACGTGATCTCGCAAAGTTCGGGTGTCTCGGTGCGATTGTCGATCGCCAACTACGAGACCGTGGTCGCGAGTGCGCTTCGACGAACGCTGCGCACACACGACGAGAACGTGGTACCTCGGGTGAGCGACCTGTCGGCGATGGTCCAATCCACCCAAGGAAAGATTGAGTTTGACACGATGGACGATAGCGACTCGGACCAGGTCATCGCCGCTCTCGTGTCACTCGCAGTGCGCCAATGCTTCAACGAGTACGTCTTGTTAGAAGAGGCGCCCGAGATCATCGAAGCCTTCAGCTCCGAGGCGCTCGTGCACACTGGCGACGATTTGCCCGACAAGGATTATCTCGCCGTGCTCGCGGCGATGCCCTCACTCGACACGCCCGTTCGTCGCATCGCCGGACCAACGGCGAGCGGCGGTGAACTCGCCGCGGCGACCGAGTTGATCCTCGAGGGTCTTTACTTGACCAAGCGACTCGCCAAGGACGCCTCGGGGGCTCGAGCCCTCTACCGCTCGAGGAATCGGTAGTGCCCGTTCGTTACGGATTTCGTCGTTTCTCCGATGGTGACGATTTCGACGACCTCAACGTCGAAGAAATGTTGCGACTCCTCGGTGACGACTTCATGGAATCAGGTGACCTCGAAGAAGCGATGGACCGATTGTTGCGAGAGGGTTTCAACGACGCGGACGGCAATAAGGTCGAAGGACTTCGCGATTTGCTCGAACGAACCCGGTCGAAGCGTCGAGAACTCGAACAACAAGCCGACCCCGACGGCGAGATGCAGCGCTACCGCGACTGGCTCGAGGACATCGAAGGCATCGAGGCGAGCGAACTCGACGAACTCGCCGCCGAGGCCGAAGCATCGAATGACGAGCGGCGAAAAGAAGTGACCCGCGACCTCGTCGAGCAGCGAAAAATGCAGCGCGACTTGATGAGTGATCGTTTGGGAGAACGAATCGCGAGTTATCAGAACTACGAATTCGTCTCGTCCGAAGCGCGCGAGGAGTTCGAACAATTACTCGCTGAGTTGCAACAAGACGTGCTCGACACCTATTTCGAGCAGAACAAGGAGTTTCTCGGCTCGCCCGATCCCGAAGAGCTCGCGCGCATGCGCGACATGATGGATGCCCTATCGACCATGATCGAACAAGATCGTCGCGGCGAGCCGCTCGATCCCTCGTTCGAGGACTTTATGGAGAAATTCGGGGATTTCTTTCCCGGGGCCGAGAATCTCGAGGACGTGATTCGAGCCATGGCCGAACGCGCCGCCGCCGCCGAGGCGATGTTCAATTCGCTCTCGTCCGAGCAGCAGAGCGAACTGCGTTCCCTGTTCGCCCAGATGATGGAGAACATGGAGCTCAATTTCTCCATGAATCGCCTGGTGTCGAACCTGCGCCAGGCAACGCCCGATATTGACTGGAATCGAGCGCATCGGATGCGAGGCCAGGACGGGTCTCGTTTCGCTGACGCCGCATCGGTCGCTGAGCAATTGGGCGAGCTACGTAATCTCGAGGAATTCCTCGGCAAGGCAAACGCCGCGCAGGGCCTACCCGAGGTCGACATCGAATCGGTGCGTCGAAACCTCGGTGCCGACGCGGCGAAGCACGTCGAGCGACTGCAAAAGGCGCTTCAGGGCATGAAGGACCGGGGATTTGTCGACCGCGAAGGTGGCCGATTGAAATTGAGTCCGAAGGGAATCCGTACCATTGCCCAACAGGCCTTGAAGGACCTGTTCCAGCAGTTGAACGACTCACCCACGCTCGGTGCGCACCGCGAGGCAACGGTGTCACGAGGTGGCGACCGCGAAGAGACGTCCAAACCCTGGGAGCCCGGTGAGCCGTTCGCCCTTCACCTACCCAAGACACTTCGCAACGCCGTCTTGCGACAGGGTCCGGGCACGCCCGTTCGCTTGCAGGCGAGTGACTTCGAAGTCGAAGAATTTGAATCGACGCGTCGCTCGGCGACCGTGTTCGCGATTGACCTCTCGCTTTCGATGGCGATGCGCGGCAACCTCGTACCGGCGAAGAAGATGGTCCTCGCCCTCACGCAATTGATCCGATCGAAGTTCCCCCGCGACTTCGTGGCGGTCGTGGGATTTGGCGAGATGGCCCAGGAGCTCAAGATCGAGGACATTCCCGCGCTCACTATCGACTACGCCTACGGCACGAACCTCCAACACGCGCTCGCACTCTCGCGCCACCTCATGCGCGCCGAGCGCGGGGAGCGCCAGATCGTGGTGGTGACCGACGGGGAGCCCACGGCGCACCTGATGGACAACGGGGAGCCCTTCTTCTCCTGGCCGCCGGTGCACGAAACGCTGGAAAAGACCATGGCCGAGGTGCTTCGCTGCACCAAGGCCGGAGTCACCATCAACACCTTTGCCCTCGACATCGAACGGAGCCAATTTCCCTTCGTCGAACAGATTGCCAAGGTGAATGGCGGACGCACGTTCTACACCTCGGTCGACGACTTGGGCGTCTACGCGCTCGATGACTTCGTTCGCAGCCACAAGGCGGGCTAGGGAATTCTTGAACTAGCTCTCATCAGGACTTATATAATTTCCATTTGCAATTTCCTTCATTTGCAGTAACAATGACATCGTTGTAATTACATCAATGGTGCAGAGCTGCAAACTGAGAGGACTACAACATGGAAATCGTTGACTTGATGAGCGGCATGGAAGATCGCGGCTGGCAGGCGCGCGCGAACTGCATGGGCGTGGACCCCGACTTGTTCTTTCCCGAACGCGGCGCCTCGACTCGCGAGGCGAAGGAGGTCTGCCGCGGCTGCGTGGTGCGCGGGGACTGCCTCGAGTACGCCCTTGACAACGGTGAGAAGTTTGGCATCTGGGGTGGCATGAGTGAGCGCGAACGTCGCCGACTGCGCCGTGCGCGCGCTATCGAGCGCCGCTCCCAGGCCGGTTAATCGCCGAGGCGAGCCTCGATCGTGCTCGCTGTTGACAAGTCGAGTTGCTCCCAGCGCTCTTTGGGTTCGCGTTCGAGCAACGACGCTGGCGCGAGTCCCACGAGTTCACAGCGCGTAATTCGTTCGTCACCTTGGACCAAGGCGAGCACGTCGTCATAGACCCGTGACGGGGGAGTGACGCGCACGTCGAGCAGGTTGCAGCTGACCTGCACCTCGCCACCGAGGTCGAATCCGAGGGCACGAACACTGTCGCTTCGCACCCGGCTCGCGAAGAATCGAGCGCGCTCGAGGTTGCAATCACGCAGCCAGATGTTCCAGGCGACCAGGATCGGACGTTCTCCCACCGCGACCGCGCCGAAGCGCGGCGAGGCTTCGCTGGGTCCAAAGTCGGGCGCGAGGTCGACGAAGGCGTGTCGACGAATTTCGGGGAGGGTTCTCGTCGTTGCGTCATTGAGCGTGCCGTAGAGGAACGTCGCGACGTGAAACGTTGAACTAATCCACGCAGCACACTGGTCACGCATTGCTCGGGCTTCGCGTCGTCGCGACGGGTCAAGTGCGACGAAGGGCACGACGTCCACGACTCCCAAGCGCGGGTGCACGCCGAGGTGGTGTTCGAGGCTGAGCGTGGCAAAGGCCCCGCTGAGCAGCGAGTGCACGTCGCTCGTGAGCCTCTCGGGCTCGTTGATGAGGGTGAAGACCGATCGGTGGTGCACGGGGTCCACGTGCAGATCACGACACGACACGCCGCTACGAGCGCGAAGGTCCTCGAGCACGACGTGGTCGCGTCCCTCGGCGATGTTGATGACGCATTCGAACACTGCTTCGTAGGATACGAAGGATTTTGACGCCTAGGGGCCCGAGGGGACCAGCCAGTAGCATGGGAACTGCGAAGTGAGAGCCTCGAAGGAGCATCGTGAGCCAGGTCCCAGCAACCGAAAGCACCGAAGTCGTCGACCCGGTCGGTCACGTCCAGGTGATCTACCTCGGACCGGTCGCCCCGCACTGGGAGTGCCGCATGGTCTTTGGCGACGAGGAGCAGATCCAGGCCTTCGTTGACCGCATCGACGCCCGTTTGCGCTTCTTGCCGCCCCACGACCCGCAGTTTCGCAGGAACCGCGAGCGCGTGAATCGTGACGCCGAGCGTGAGAACCTGCTCGTCGAGTGGAACCTCGGGTACGAAGAAGAGCTTTAGGCCAGTGGCGAGTTCGTCACTCGCTCGTACCAAGCCTGGGGGTTCGTGAGTTCGTCGTGGCTCGGCAGACCGTCCACCCGTAGCAAGGCGTCGAACACTCCGAGTCCGTGCGCGCTCACGAGCTCGTTGACGAATTCCTTCGCGTGCTCGTGATGGGGCCCCTGGGTGGCGATGCCAAACAGCGCCGAGGCGGCGTCCTCGCCACGCGCGTCGCTTCGTCGGTGTCGGGTGTAGGCCTCGCGTAGGGCTGGTCGCGGTCCGAGGATCGTTTCGGTGATGTCGATTGCGGCGCGCTCGAAGAACGCAAGCAGCACACTCGAAGCAGCGTTGATCGCGCGCGTGGCGTCGGTCTCTTCGGGCATCTCGATTCCCTCGAGGAGCGACTCGGGGTTGCTCATCAACGAGTTCAAGTCCTCGGGATTGATCATGGACTGCAGTCGGGTAAAGAGGTCCGCTTGGGCGGCACTCGACTCGCGCACCGCATCAATTAACAAGGCACGAAGTGCGTCGCCGGTCCCGGGCTGGGAAAGCACGAGGGCGGCGATGAACTCCTGGACGAGGGCGAAGACGTAGACCTCGTCGGGCTCGAGCGACCACGCCTGGGCGAAACTCGTCAGGTTGTTGACAACGACTTGGCGCGTCGCGTCGAGGCGCGGCAACGGCAGTACTGCGAGGGACCAGGCGCGCTCGGAGAAGTGACCCGCCACCGAGCCCATTTGAAAGCCCGTGAACAACGGACCAATCGTCGAGGCGAGTTGCAGCATCATCGCGTTTTGCTCGTCCTCATCGTTGCGGGTTAGTTCGCTTCCGATCACTGGGGTGGCGAGCATGGGCGCGATGAGGGGCTTCCACTGGTTCAGTGCGGCCATGGTGAGCGCCGAGCGATTGACCCCGTCGATCGACGCGTCGCCCGCCACGCCAAAGAGTGAGTCGACGTGGCGACTGACGAGCAGGGCGAGTTCTTCGAGTCGTTGGCGCTCGCCTGGTTGCGGATTGGGGTCGCCGTCCTCACCGCGTGCGATGTTGAGCGCGAGTTGGGTGGCGGTTTGAAACCAGGCGTCGGGACCTTGTTGCCCGAGCATATTGAAGATGTCGGCGAACATTCCGCCAAATGGGTCATTGCTCACCACCCCAACTTAGGGGTTCACTCGCGTTCGAGAGGCGTCTTGAAGAGCCGGTGCGACCTACCATTGATTTCCATGGCTCTGGACGTCGCACTCGATATTGGCACGTCTCATACGAGAATCGCGACGGATCAACGCGGCGTCGTCTTTGACGAAGCGACCATGGTCGCCATCGACACCAAGACCGGCGAGGTGGTGAGCATTGGTGACGAGGCGCTCGACTTGGTCGGGCGAACTTCGCGACACATTGTCGTGTTCCGCCCGCTCGAAAAGGGCGCCACGGTTGACTTTGACGTCACTGCGCGTCTCATCACCGGACTCTTTGACCGCGCGGGCGTCTCGAAGTTGAGTCGAGCGCGCGTCGTGATGAGCATTCCCTCACTCGCCACCGCCATTGAACGGCGCGCCCTGCGCCAAGCCGCGATCCAGGCCGGTGCGCGCGAGGTCAGTCTCATCGAAGCGCCCCTGGTCGCCGCGATCGGTCTCGGACTCCCGGTCCAAGATCCCGTTGGATCGGCGGTGGCGGTGCTGGGTGCGGGATGTTCGGAGGCGGCGTTGATCTCGCTCGGCGGGATCGTGACGAGTGGTGTGCGACGAATCGGTGGCAACGACCTTGATGGCGCCAGTGCTACACACTGCTGCGTGTGAAACACGGCGTGGTCGTCGCACCGCGCACCATCGAACTGTTAAAGACCACCATTGGTTCGGCGCTTGACCGCACCAAGGGACTCGTCGAAACGGTGCACGCGAGAACGGTCGATCGCGGCGAGCCGGTCGTGATTGAAATCAGTGCCGAACTCATCAACAGTGCGATGAGCGACGTGGTTGCCAATACGGTGCGACTCGTCCAAGAGTGCTTCGCTGATGCGCCGCCCGATCTCTCCCAAGACGTCAGCGCACGTGGCATGCATCTCGTCGGGGGAAACGCCTGTTTGAACGATTTCGGCGAGCTCATCGCTGAGGCCACCGGAGTGGACGTCAACCTCGCCTCCGAGCCCGACCTCGTCATCATCCGCGGGCTCATGATGTGCCTCGAAGAGATGTCCACCTTGCACGCTCTGTTTCGAAGCGCGGAGCGTTAGTCAGTTGGTTCCTTGTTGAGCTGATCGACTGCCGCACGTACCTGCCAGTCGCGGTCGTCCTTGGCACGCTCGAGGGCGGCCTGCACGTCGGGTCCCTCGAAATTGCTCAGTGCGACAATCGCGCGTCGGCGCACTGGTGGTTTGTCTTCGAGGGCGGCGAGCACTGCCGCGAGCCCGCGGTCATCGCCAATCGCGCCGAGGGCCGCGACTGCGGACTCGCGACATCGCGGATCGTCGTGGTGCTGGGCGAGCTCGCAGAGCCTCTGGACTGACCCGGCGTCGAGGTGTTCGCCGAGCGCGAAGATCGCCGCGTCCACGACCAGTGCGTCAGGGTCGTCCAGGGCTCGACGGAGGTAGGTCAGTTCTTCGCTGACGTCGTCGTGGTGGGCGAGCAGGGCGAGGGCCTCGCGTCGCACTTCGACGTCGGGATCCTCCAGGGCGTGCCGCCACTGGGATGGGCCAAGAAGAAGGCGTCGATGCGCCGCGCGAAGGGCGAGGACCCGTTCACGGGCGCTCGTTGAAAAAAGGGTCTCGAGAATGAACGGGTCGTCGTCTGGTTCATCGCGAAACCCTGCTCGCAAAATTCTTTCGTAGGCGAGCGGTAGCGTGGGTTCATTAGCGGACACGAAGACATCTCAGCACCTCAGCGTCGCGCTCGTCGACTCCTCGTCACCGCGCTCGTCATTGTCGCGATAATCGTCGGGTGCTTCATCGTTTTGACCAAGGTCCAGACCAACGAGTACGCGATTACCCCCGGTGACGCGACGCCGGTCGAATCGCTCGTGCACGTGAGTGGACTACCCACCTCTTCACACCACGACACGATCATGTTGACTGACGTGTACCTCCAACAACTCACCGAGTGGCAGTTCCTCACCATGCACTTCCAAGCCCACGTGCAGTTCGTCACCGCGAGCCAATTGCTCGAGCCCGGTGTCCCTAACAGCGAGCTCGCCCCCCAGGGTTTTCTCGAAATGAGTGATTCCAAACAAGACGCCGAGGTCTCGGCCTTTGATGCGCTCGGTTGGCACTTGGTGGCGACGCACACCGGATCAATCGTCACCGGAGTGGAGAAGTCGTCGCCCGCGTGGGACGCGAAAATCCACGTCGCCGACGAGATAGTGGCCTTTGATAATCGACGCGTCACCTCAACGTGTCAGCTCGTTGGTTTCGTGCACAAACTTGCACCCGCGACACCGGTGAGCTTGGGGGTGCGTGTCGCTTCGATCAGTCGCTCCGGAGTGATCTCGTGGAAAGAGTCACGAGTTGTGCACGTGGTCACCGCCGCATCCTCGAGTTCGGCCATCGACTCGAATTGTCCGAACGTCACCGGACCGAGCACGTCGTATCTCGGGGTCGCACTCGAGGACGGATTTTCGTATCATTTCCCGGCTGCGGTCTCCATTGACACCGCCAACATCGGTGGCCCATCGGCCGGCCTCGCGATGACGCTCTGCATCATCGATGAGTTGTCGCGTGATTCGATCACCGACCACGCCCGAGTCGCCGCGACCGGCACGATCGATCAGTTCGGCGACGTGGGCGACGTGGGGGGTGTCGCCGCGCCCTCGAGCGCCTCGTGGATGTACTCGACGCCGTCGACGACGTGCGGCAGGATGCGCGGCAGCAGCGCGAGCGTCTGCGCGATCACGTCCTCTTCGCGCGGCGAGGCCTGCAGCTGGGCGAACAGCGGCGAGCGGAAGAGCAGACGCTTGCGGATCTTTTCGGCGAACCGCTCGCGCTTGCGCAGGTCGCCGAAGGTGATGCCCAGCCGCGCGGCCTTGTCGGTATAGGCCGGGCCGATCCCGCGCCCCTCGTCGTGCCGAGCGCGTCGGCGCCGCGCGCGCGGCTTCGTTGGCCTTGTCGAGCGCGGCGTGGTAGGGCAGCACGAGATGGTGCTGTCGGAGATCTTGACGCGGGAGATGTCGACGCCGATCCCC
>CAWICL010000052.1:0-6351 GCA_963834545.1 uncultured Acidimicrobiaceae bacterium
CCTTGGCACTGGCTGCCCTAGGGGCCGCGCGCATCGACGTCTTATGGTGGGGCAAGGTCTCGACCTTTGCCCTGATGACTTCGTTTCCACTGTTTTTGCTCACCACCAACCCTCACCACGCTTCGCTCCACCAATGGCAACACGTGGTGAGAGATTTCACATGGGCGATTGGTCTCATGGGGCTCGCACTCGCGTGGCTGGTGCTGTTTGGTTACGTCGGTCCGGCACTCGCTGCGTTGCGCGAGGGGCGCCAGGGTCGGCGAATCTTGTAGATTCTCGTCCTATGCAGATTCCGAAACGAACTCCGTTATTCCAAAGATCACGAATGGGCCAAGGCCAACGGGGACGTTGTTCGATTTGGGATCACCGACTACGCCCAGGACGCTCTCGGCGACGTCGTCTTCGTTGACGTACCCAAAGTCGGTCTGCAAGTGAAGGCCGACGCCACACTGGGCGAAGTCGAGTCGACCAAGTCCGTCTCCGAAATTTATGCGCCGGTGTCGGGCACGGTGAGCAACGTGAACAGTGCACTCTCGAGTGCACCCGAAGTTCTCAACAGCGACCCGTACGGTGAGGGTTGGATTTGTGAAGATCCGAGGACGACCTCGAGTGAAGACTTCGACTCGTTACTCGATGCACAAGGTTACCAAACGCTCACCAACAATTAACTCTGACGGTCACTCGCAAACCTAACTATTGTGAGTCCCGTGAACTGCCGTCGATGTGGGGAGATCCTCAATGCCAACGCAAATTTTTGTTGGTCGTGCGGCGCTCCTCAACATGACGCCACGTCGCCCGAGACGGTAGCGGTGCCGGTGGTAAGCGTTCCCGATTCGCTTTCGGTGAGTGCAGCGAAGGTTCCGAGCGGCGATCACGGTGACGAGTTGGTGATCGTTTCGGGACCAGAAGAGGGCGGGCGACTTGATCTCGATAAGGAATTCGTGAGTGCCGGTCGCCACGAACAGAGCGATCTCTTGCTCGACGACGTCTCAGTCTCGCGTCATCACGCGTTGTTCACGCGTACCGCGAGTGGGCGAATCACTCTGCGCGATCTGAATTCTCTGAACGGGACCTACGTCAATGGAAAACGAGTTGAAGAGACGGCATTGCACTCGGGAGACGAAGTGCAAATTGGAAAGTACAAGTTGGTCTTTTGGGAGTCCACGCGATGAATACACAAGCAACCATGCGAATTGGTGAAGTACACGCCCTCTTACGTCGTGACGTACCCGATATTGAACTCTCGAAGATCCGCTATTACGAGGACAAGGGTCTCGTGCAACCAACCCGCAGCCGTAAGGGCTACCGACTCTATTCCCAGCGAGACGTGGAGTGCTTGCGTGAAGCCATTCGTCTGGCGCACGAGGAATTCGTTCCTCTTCGAGTCGTGCGACTTCGTCTGATCGAACAGGGTCTGCTTGACGACGCTCCGGCGACGGTGGCGTCTCGACAAGTGGCTCGCAGTGCCGTCGCGAGCGTCGTGTCCATGCCCGTACCCAGTGCGGCTCCGCCAGAAAGCCCGGAACGTGGTGCCGAGCCGTCGACAGAGTTCCAGCTCGCCCCGGTATCGAAAGTCATGACAGAAGTGCCACCAATTCCAGCACGAGAAGAGGAGACGCCACTCGAGCGCCAAAGCGCTTCTTCGGGGGAACTTGACGAACGCTGGTTCTCCGCGAGTGAGTTTCTCACTGCGAGCGGCCTGGAGCCAAGTGTTATGAACAAGTTGATGGCGCTCGGACTCGTGAGACCACGCGTGATCGCGAATCAGAACGCGTTTTCGATGATGGACCTGCGCGTCGTACAGCGGGCCGGGGATCTGGTTGGGCGCGGTGTCGAACGTCGATTCCTCGGGTCTCTACGCAGGAACGTCGAGCGTGAGATCGGACTACTCGATGACATCATCGAACCGGTTCGTATCGTGCATCGTGGTTTGGACGTGCGTGAAGTACAAGAAAACGCCCGTTCGGTTGGTCTCGAGATTGAAGCACTGCGTCGCGAGCTCTTTGCGCGGGCGCTCGACGACTACGTGGGCGACTGACTCAGACCTCATTGCTGGTGTCGGGTCTAGGCTGGACACATGGTTGAGGTGGTCTTGCGCGCAGTACGAGTGGACGTGGGGACCTCGACGCCGTTGCTCCTGCTCGAAGAGGTTGGGGGCGATCGAGTGCTTCCCATCTTCGTGGGTGCACCCGAGGCGACGGCGATTGCCTACGCGCTTCAGAATGTTCCGACCCCACGACCCATGTCGCACGACCTCTTGGGCAACGTCATCATCGCACTCGGCGCACAGCTCTTCGCGGTGGAGATCACCGAGTTGATAGACAACACGTACTACGCCAATCTGCGTTTATTGCGCGATCGCAGCGAGATTAACGTGAGCGCACGCCCGAGCGACGCGGTCGCCTTGGCGCTGCGTGCGGGCGTCCCATTCTCGTGAATGATCAGCTGATGAATGAGCAAGGCAAGATCATGCTTCTCGATGACACCGAAGAGAATGAAGCCTTCGACGACGCCGACGACGCCGACGAGGCGCCGAGCGAGGCCGACCTCGTGGCGGAATTGCGTGACTTCTTGGATACCATTCGACCAGAGGACTTCAATCAGTGAGTCGTGCACTGAAATCGTTGGCAATCTTTTTCGCGTTCGTGGTGATCTTCACCATAAGTCGTCACTACATCCAATCATCGAACACCACGACGACCACCGCGCCACCTTCAACGACCAGCACCACGGCGCTCATGAGCACGTGTCAGGGCAGCGACTTCAAAGGTGTTTATAACCAGGGTGAGGGTGCAGCGGGCACGATTCTCGCGAGCGTGACCTTGACCAAGGACACGTCGGGCGATTGTGAAGTGAAGGGCTACCCCTTGTTGACGCTCCAAGACGAATCGGGAGCCGTCATCGCGTCACACACCAGCGACCAGAGTCCGGTCTCGTTTCCCGCCGCCAAAGCCAACGCCCACGCGGCACTCGTACAGGTGAGCGACGGCGGCGTTCTCAACTTTTCACTGGGATACTCCGATGTTCCCGTCGGCAACGAGGTGTGCGCATCGGTGAGCAACCTCAGCGTGCAATTTGGTGTTGGGGGCTCTTCGGTGCCGGTGGCCCTTTCATATCCCATTGAGCCTTGCAACTCGGCGACGGTGTGGGTGAGTCCGTTCTACTGAGAACGGCGACTCAATGAGTCTCGCCTGAAACGGACAAAACTTAGGGGCGAACGACGATGCGCCCGCGGGTTTTGCCTCGTCGAATCGTCTCGAGGGCCTCGTCTAGTCCGTCAAGACCGACTTCACGATCGACGAACTTCGTAAAGTCCACGAGTGAGGCGACCTCACCGAGCATGGACCAGACGTTTGCGCGGGTCTCGGCTGAAGCGTTCACGGCGTCGATACCGAGGAGCGCGACGTTTCGAGTAATGAACGGATACACGTTGAGGTTGAGTTCGGCACTCGCGACCAGACCACTCGCGGCAACCGCGGTGCCGTATCGAAGTGATCGAAGGGATCTGGACCAACGTGTCGCCACCCACGCAGTCAATGGCGCCGTCCCATCGCTGCGTGGCGAGTACGCGTTCGGGTAAATCGGCGATGTCTTCTCGACCAATCACTCGCGACGCGCCGCGCTCGAGCAACCACGCGGTGTCCTGAGCGGATCCGGTGGACGCTACTGGTTGGTAACCGCGCGCGTTGAGAAATGACACCGCGAGTGAACCAACACCTCCCGTTGCCCCGGTGACGAGCGACCTCGCCGTCGCGCTTCAGACCGTAATGCTCGAGAGCCAATAGGCTCGCCATCGCGGTGAAACCTGCGGTACCGATGACCATCGCGTCGCGCGTTGATATCGACGCGGGTAGGACGTTCACGAGTCGTGCCGGGGCGAAGAGCCTCGGTGCGTACCCGCCGTCACGTGCGACCCCGAGGTCCTCGCCGTGAACAGCGACGCGACTTCCCACGGGATACAGGGGATTGGTCGAGGAGGCGACGACGCCAGCGGCGTCGACCCCGCCGACGAGTTCCTCGGCTCGACGAACGCGACTTCGCGGGCTGGCGACTAAGGCGTCCTTGTAATTAACGCCCGAATACTCCACCTCGATCAATAGGTCGTCGGGGTCGGTCGCGAACGCGTCGCGGTCTTCGACGTTGTTCGAATAGACGCCATCTCGTTCTCTGATTACGTACGAGCTCATTGGAAAACATTAGGTCTCTGGCGTGACGACACGCAGGCCAATACGATTGGGGCGTGAGCATGATCACCTTGAACGGACACTCAATTTGGGCGCTCGAGCCAAAGAAGGGTCCCACGGTGCTCTTGCTGCACGGGGGTATGAGTAGTAGCACCAGTTTGATCGACACGCTGGGACCGTCGCTCAAGAAGTCGTACCGGATTGCTGCCTTTGACCGCCGTGGTCACGGCAAGAGTCCGGACAACGATCAACCATTTCATTACGAGGAGATGGCGAGTGACGCGATTGCGTACCTCGAACATCTCGGACGTCGCGCGCACCTCGTTGGCCATAGCGACGGCGCCATCGTCGCACTGCTCGTGGCGCTTCGGCGCCCCGACGTCGTCAAGCGGGTCGTCGCGGTCGGAGCAAACTTCAATTTTCGAGGGTTGCTGCCGACGCCGCGCTTCACCACTTCTTCGCCGGGCTTTGCTGAGTGGGCCGCGAAGTACGCGGCCGAGTCGCCCGATGGCCTCGAACACGCGGGCGTCGTCGCCGCCAAGGCGCAACGGCTCTTTGCCCATGAGCCAACACTTCGCCCTCGCGACCTGAAGACGATTACGCGACCCGTGTTGATCATGGCTGGAGACGACGACGTTGCGAGCCTCGAACACACCTGCACGATGTACGAGTCGATCCCCAATGCGCAGCTGGCGATAATCCCGGGAGCGTCACACGCGGTGTTAAAGGAGCACACCAAGTTGTGTGCGTCCATGATTCTCCATTTTCTAAAGAGTGACCTTCCGCCCGATACGCGAGCACCCATGCGGCGCTCCAGTGAACAACGCGTTGATTGACAGCCTGAGCGAAGACACCCGAACCTAGACTGGTATCCATGTTGAGCCAGCTCGAAGCGCAACGCACTGGCGTGGTGCAGTGGTGGAAGCGTCTCGACGGCCTCACCAGTGATGCGGTGCTCTATGGGGTCTCCGCGCTTTTCGCACTCGTGCTCGGCATGACGTCAAATCAGGTTGCCCAGTGGCACTGGGGCTTTCTGACCGCGGCACCCTACGCGGGCGTAGGTCTCGGTGCCGCGGTGTTGTCTCGTGTGCGTCTACGACGTGCAACCGTGGTGCGTCTGGCTTTGCTCGTCATCGTGATCTTTGGTGCGGTCGTCATACCGCTCGGACTCGAAGCACGTTGGCGTCACCAAGACCCCAATCAGGGCTACGCGCAACCGGAGGTGTCGGTGATCGAGCGCTCCGCGACCTACGTCAGCCAGGGCAAAGACCCCTACCGTTCGTACTACACCGATGGACGAGTCGTCGACGAAGTGCCCGGGCTTCCGGCTTACGAATCGTTCTTCCCCTATTTTCCTCTCATGAGCGTCTTCGGGTTGCCGTCGGCCGAAACGCACGCCAGCTCGGGACTCACCGATGCACGCATCGTGATGTCACTCATGACGCTGCTCGTCAGTTGTGCCGCGTTGTTGATGCTCTCGGCTTCACGGTTGAAGAAAATCCGCATTGCTCAGGTGCTGCTCGCACTACCGACGGGAGCATTGTTTTTGTCGACGGGTGGCGATGACATGCCCATCCTCGCCTTGATGCTGCTCGGTGTCGCCGCGTTGCAGCGTCGTGCGTCTAATACCGCAGGAATCAGTTTGGGTTTGGCGGCCGCGATGAAGTTGACCGCCTGGCCCTTGGCGCTCGGTGCTCTATTGGTGGCGCGAGATTCGCGTCAGCGATCGACCTGGTTGCGCGTGGCGCTGTGGATCGTGGCGATCGTGACCGTGACGGTGTTGCCCTTCGTGTTCAAAGCACCCTGGGCCTTCTTTTCGAACGTCTTCGCCTTCCCCCTGGGACTGGCGCACGTCACCTCTCCTGCGGCGAGCGCACTGCCCGGACACGAACTCACGACGTGGATTCCTCTGGCTCGGACACGTCCTCGCTCCGGTGACATTTCTTGTCGGCGGGTACTTCGTCGCGCGTTACGCCAAAGACCACTGGCCCTTAAGCCTGTCGCAGCTTCTATGGATTCTCTGTTGGACGTTTCTGGTCATGATGTGTGTCGCGTCTGCGACGAGAATTGGCTACATCATCTATCCGATTAATCTGGCGCTGTGGGCCTGGGTGTGCCAGGTGAACGTCCACCCCTTCGCGACGGTGCCGGCTTAACTCGTTTCGGA
>CAWICL010000053.1:0-22413 GCA_963834545.1 uncultured Acidimicrobiaceae bacterium
GATGGCCGTTGACGTCCTTCGTGCCGCACTCGGACGTTTCAAGGTCGCCCTTCCGCCTCAGGCCTGATTAGCCCTTGATGGCGACGTCGGGACCCAAGATGACGATTACGTCGTCACCCGATGCGCCCGGTACCGGACTCAGTCCATTGAGCGGCTGGATCGCTGAGGCGCTGACCTTGATCTCACTCGCCACCTCTTCAGCCGCCCACAAGAATCCGGGGTTGTAATAGATGACGGTTTGGGTGACCTTGGGTCCATTCACTTGAGGAAGCACGTCCCAGTTGAGCGCTTCGAGCTTTTGGGTGAATGTGCGCGCCAGTCCTGAGCGTCGGTGCCGTTGGAGACTTGAATGGGCACCTTGTTCTTCGGCAGGGTCGTCGAAGACGAACCGGAGGGCGCAGTCGTAGAGGTCGTTGAAACAAACACGCTCGTCGGTGGACTGTTCGAACGCAACATCACGAATACCGCACCAACGAAGAGGATCAAGATGAGGAGCACGATGCCGAGCGATGGCTGGTAATGCGAACCGTCACTGGTCGAATGCTGCGGGGCGTGCGATGCGTCACTCATTTTGACAACTCTAGGGCGACTGGCCCGGCATTCACTAACCTAGGAATCGCACGCCGGTGTGGCGCAGTCTGGCAGCGCAGGCGATTTGTAATCGTCAGGTCGGGGGTTCGAATCCCTCCGCCGGCACCAAGGAGGAAACATGAAAGATAAGGACAAATCAACCGGACTAGTGAAAGAGTTCCAGGCGTTCGCGTTTCGCGCCAACGTGGTCGACCTCGCGATCGCGGTGGCCTTGGGTGGCGCTTTCACGGCAGTCGTGACCGCTGTAGTCGCGGGCCTCTTTACACCGCTCATCGCGGCACTCTTTGGGAAGGCCAACTTCAGTTCGTTGTATTTCACGTGGAATCACAGCAAGTTCCAATACGGTCTGGTCGTTAACGCGTTGATCACGCTCATCGTGATCGCGCTGGCGCTGTTCTTCTTCGTCGTCAAGCCAATCATGGCGGTGCGACGTCGAAATGGACAGTCAACAACGCCACCTCCACCGATGGCGGCGTGTCCCTCGTGCTTCAGCGAAGTTGATTTGCGAGCGAGCCGTTGTCCGGCCTGCACCGAAAAACTCGCTGCCGGCTGGGGCAACTAACTACAGCTTCAAGAATATTTCAACGCGTCGAAACATCGCATTGGTTTCTCCCTTGACGTCGCCCTCACCGGTTGCTTGCATCGTCACGGCCTTGATATTCAGACCAGCGAGTTGACTCCGCAGATAGTTCACGACGGACTGAGCCCGCTGGGTACTTAGGATCTTCGAGGTGCCACGCGTCTCGCTCGCGAGCGAATAACCAATCATCGAGGCCGAGACGTAGCCTTTCAATTTCATAGACCTGGCTAAGCGCTGGATCTGATTCTTCAATGCGACTGTGAGTGATGATGAATGAATTGAGAACGGACCAATGGCTCCAGCCAGCACCGATTGGTGCGACGAGTTTGGAGTGACGGTCCATAACGCGTAAAGCGTTATGGGGCTCGTGACAACGAAGGAAGTTCCTCCCGCATAAACCACGCCCTGCGAGGTTGTTGACGTACTCCAACCTTCAAAGGTGTAGCCGGTATTAATGAGCGTTGCCCCCGACGGCAGAGTTACGGTCGAGCCGACAATGGCACTCACGGCGGCCACGCTTCCCATGCTCCCCTGGACTGCGAACGTGACTGTCGCGAGGACATTTGGTTTCCATTGTGCGTAGAGGGCGAGCGACGTGGGTGGAACGATGGTGATGCCGGGGCCACCAACGAAGGTGCCACCGGTCGGCGCGGTGTACCAACCGGTCAAGGTGAAGCCGGTGTAAGTAAGCGCGGACGCCAGAGGGAGTTGAACTGAACCTCCGGCTGAAACCGTGATTGGAGCTAGCACACCAGTGGCCCCATCATTATTGAAGGAAACGGTGAATTGACCACCTGCTGTTGGCTGTGTTGGATTTGAAACAACGTTCGCTGTCCACTGCGCGTAAAGGGTTATTGCGCTGGTAAATGAGTAGAGAGCACCATCTCCGTAAGAAACACCGCCACCAGAAGGAGAAGTATTCCAAGAACTGAATACATAACCTGAATCACTGAACGCTGGACTCAAATTTGCAAACAATGTGAGATCTGTTGGCGTGTTCTCAGTGAGGAAAGTGCTCACCGAATCGGAAGGGCTTGCATTCTCTAAAAAAGTGACCGCAAAGGCTTGATTAACGCCCCAAGCAATAGATGGCGCCAACATGCACACCAGGATCGTCACAAGAAATGTCGCGGCAAGGCGACGTGGTTGGGTCGTGAGGCTTCGACGCATCAGCTTCCTTAGCTTGTAGGAATGTGCGTCTGGGCAAACAGCCGTACTCACGACATCTTCATAGACCGCGATGACGATTCGTGCCACGGATTGAAGACCAGTCAGTTTCAATGCTCAGCATACGCACAACGGTCACGGGTATCGAAGTTTCGTCCCGATATCAGACGAATTGATCAACGTCTTGACTGACCTAAGTGTTCTTGAGTTTCCCCACGAACGAAAGCGAAGTCGCGTCTTTCACGCCGATTGCGTTACCCAGCACCCGCCAGAACGAAGCGGAGCGAGCAGCCCAACGAACTGCGCCCATGCCCGTCACACTCTGACATCCGCTCACGTCAAGAGTGATCACCCCGACCTGCAGGACACCATCGTTTGTCGACTCGCTGAAATGCAGCGCGTAATCGACCCCAAAGTCCATCGGACACGACATGACCGATTTGGGAAAGAAAGGGAGCGCACACAACGAACGAGCCACCGAGCGTACGGCGGAAACATTGGAAACGTTCACTCGTGACGGGAACAGAAACATCTCTGAATTCGCGACCGCATCGCGGTCAATCGTCAGTGTGGTCACGGCGCCCTCTACAGAACAAAGACTCACGACACGACTCGAGGAGCGAGCACCCGGCTCAGAACTCGCTGACACGTGGCGCAGTGACGTGCCCGACGCCACGCCCGCTCCTGCCGCGCACGTCGCGACGACAAGGGTCAATGCCGCAATGACAAACCACAAACCGTGTCGTTGAGCGTGACGAAACATCGCGGGCGGACGGTGCGACCTCATCGCGGGTGGAGACTTCGTTGTCTCGCCACTTCGAAGGCCGCCACCGAGAGTGCCACGCCTGCGTTCAGCGAACTGATCTTGCCAAGTTGGGGAATCGAGGCAACCACGGAGCAACGCTTGCGGGTCAAGGTGGCGAGCCCCTTCTCTTCACCGCCCACGACGAGCGCGACGGGCCCCGATCCGAGTTCGAGGTCGTAGAGCGACGAAGGGCCATCACCAGCGAGTCCGACAGTGATGACTCCAGCCTTATTCAATTGGTCAATCGCCGCGGGTACGCCACCGACGTCACAGAACGTCAGGTACTCAATGGCCCCGGCGGCGGTCTTGGTGACCGTTGGTGGATCCGAGCGGACCTGTGTCGAGGCACGACGACGCCAGTGACGCCCGCGCCATCGGCGCTTCGCAGCATCGCGCCGAGATTACGAGGGTCGGTAACACCGTCACACACCAAGAGGAAAGGTTGAGCGTGCTCGAGCAACACCTCGAGTCCCACGGTCTCTAAGCGCGCGGCAAAGGCGAGGACGCCCTGGTGTCCTTCAGTGCGCGCTTCGCGGTCGAGTCGAGCCATCGACACGACCTGGACAGGCACGCGCTGGCGCTGCGCCTCGCGCTCGATCTGATCAAGGATGTTCGACGGATCTTGCGCCTCGGCGACAAAGATTCGATCCACTCGACGTCGGCGGGCCTTCAAGAGCTCAAGGACGGCTTGTCGACCTTCGACCTGGTCTCCTCCGAGTCCCTCTTTTTCACGACTCGGACTTCGACGCGGTCCGCCGACCTGCCCACCGCTCATCGCGCGACCGCCCTGACGAGGGGAACGGGCTGGGCCGTTGCGACGAGGTTGGGGGCGCGGGCTCAAGAAATCTCCTCCACCAAGACCACCGCCGACGCTCCGATACCTTCTTCTCGTCCTAAGGCACCGAGGCCCTCGACCGTTGTCGCTTTCACCGAGACGACCGTGCCCACGACCGCCGAGAGTCGCTCGGACATGGTGGGGATGAACCAGGCGAGCTTGGGCTGTTCGGCAATGATCGTGAGATCGGCCGAAACGGGTACGTAACCCGAGGTCTTCAAGAGTTCGACCGTCGCTTTCAACATGACCTCAGACTTCGCGCCAGCGTACGTCTCGTCGGTTTCTGGAAAGTGATGACCGATGTCGCCAAGATTCGCCGCGCCGAGCAGGGCGTCGATCAGTGCGTGGGTCGCCACGTCCGCGTCCGAATGTCCCTCGAGACCAACGGCGTCGGGAATATGGACCAGACCGAGCCAGAGTTCGCGATGCGCGTCGGTGCTGAATCGATGAACGTCGATGCCCTGGCCAATCCTCATCGCGACGTCCTCTCGAGTGCGGCGTTCACGGTGTCGAGGTCGTGCGCTTCGGTGATTTTGATGTTCCCGATTTCACCAGGCACCACGACGACCTGGCCGCCAGCGACTTCGACGAGCGCCGCGTCATCAGTGGCGTCACTCTGGGCTTCGTGGGCTCGTTCGAGCACGTCGCGACGAAACGCCTGTGGTGTTTGGACGGTCACCAAGTGGTCGCGCGAGAGGGTCTCTTCGACCGTAACGACGGCCCCTTCTCGCACGCGCTTTACGGTGTCGGTGACGCGAAGCCCGGGAATCGCCGCGTCCGCGCCGTTCTTCACTGCCTCGACGACCTCACGAAACAAGTCTGGTGATGCCATCGGGACGAGCCGCGTCGTGCACGACGACGATTCGTGCGTCACCACAGTGAGCGAGTCCACAACGAACCGACGCCGCACGCGTTTGTCCGCCCACGACCACCACGTCGGCCCCTTCGCCGTCACCGTCGTAACCATCGGGCACGACGAGTACCACGCTGTCGGCGACACCGCGGGCATTTCGCACGCTGCGCGCCGCGACTGACTCAGGTCCCAGACGAGCGAACTGCTTCGCCGAACCAAAACGAACTCCCTGACCAGCGGCCACGACGATGGCGGCCACGCTCATGGTTAGGGCAGGACGGAAGCGAGCTTTTCTTCGGCCGCTTCAGTGTCCACGTTCAAGGCGAAGGTCAATTCGGAAACGAGGATTTGGCGTGCTCGGGTCAACATGCGCTTCTCGCCCGCCGAGAGGCCCTTGTCCTTGTCGCGGATCGACAGGTTGCGCACGACCTCGGCGACTTGGTAGATGTCTCCTGAGCGCAACTTCTCCGAGTGATTCTTGAATCGCCTCGACCAGTTGGTCGGCATGCGCGCTTCTTTCTTTCGAAGTACCGCGAAGACCTCTTCGACTTCCTCGTCATTGATGACGTCACGCAGCCCCACGGATTCGGCGTTGGCGACCGGCACCATCAACACAAGGTCGGTGTAGGCGACCTTCAATTTGAGGTAGTCCTGTTTCACGTCAAAGGCGGTCATCTTCTCGATCTTTTCCACGGTGCACGCGCCGTGGTGGGGATAGACGAGACGATCACCCTTTTTGTACTTGCGAGGGGTCATAAACCTGGTTCTCCTCAGAGGAAATTCCGCCCAGATGGGGCGTTAGGGGGATTAGTAATTCTACCGCACTTTGCGTGCGACGTGACGTATCGCGCTTGTTTCAGGCGATCGGACTTCGCTACTCGTTGGTCGAAAGGTCCTCAAAGTCAACCGAGGTCGGCAGACCCTCCACGCCCTCAAAGGTGAGGTACGGACCGTCGTCGCCCTCGGCGGCGTCGATCACGATGGTCTGACCGGCGTGGAAGTCCTTGAAGAGGATCTTCTCGCTCAAGACGTCCTCGACGTAGGTCTGGATCGCTCGTCGCAGTGGTCGAGCACCGAGTTCGGGGTCGTAACCCTTCTCCGCGAGGAACTCCTGGGCCTTGGCCGACAACTCGAGTCCCAGGCCCTGGATCGCCAACTGGTCGCGCAGTCGCGTGATGAACAGGTCCGCAATGAGGATGACCTCTTGCTTGGTGAGCTGTGAAAGACAATGGTGTCGTCGATGCGGTTCAAGAACTCTGGTCGGAAGTGCGCCTTTAACGCCTGGTGGACCTTTTCTTTCATCCGCTCGTGACTCGCAACATCTGAATCCTTCACGAAACCAATGGCGGCCTTACGAAGGTCGGCGGTGCCGAGGTTCGAGGTCATGATCAGGATCGTGTTCTTGAAGTCGACCGCGCGTCCTTGGGAGTCAGTCAAGCGACCGTCCTCGAGGATCTGCAACAGAGTGTTAAAGACGTCCGGGTGCGCCTTTTCGACCTCGTCGAACAAGACGACCGAGAAGGGCTTGCGTCGAACGGCTTCGGTGAGTTGACCACCCTCGTCATAGCCCACGTAGCCCGGGGGCGAACCCACCAGTCGGCTGACCGAGTGCTTTTCCATGTACTCAGACATGTCGAGTTGGATGATGGCGTCCTCGTCGTCAAAGAGGAACTCGGCGAGGGTCTTGGCGAGTTCGGTCTTGCCAACGCCGGTGGGGCCGAGGAAGATGAACGAACCACCGGGTCGCTTGGGGTCCTTCAGACCCGCTCGGGTGCGTCGAATGGCGCGACTGATCGCGATGATCGCCTCGTTTTGGCCAATGATGCGCTTGTGCAGTTCGTCTTCCATGCGCAGTAACTTGGACGTCTCTTCTTCGGTGAGCCGATAGACCGGAATACCGGTCCAGACCGCCAAGACTTCGGCGATCGTCTCTTCATCGACGAGGTCAAAGGTGTCCCCGCCCGAGGCCTTCACCGATGCGTCGAGTTCGTCCTTCTTGGTCATGAGGTCGCGTTCTTGTTCTTCGAGGGCCTTGGCCTGCTCGAGCGCTCCCGACTCCATCGCGGACTCCTTGTCGTTTCGAACTCGAAGGATGTCCTCGTCGTACTTCTTCGCCGCGGGCGGTGCCGCCATGCGACGAATACGCAGTCGCGAACCGGCTTCGTCAATGAGATCGATTGCCTTATCGGGCAAGAAGCGGTCAGCGATGTAGCGATCGGCGAGATTCGCCGCGGCGATCAACGCCTGGTCGGTGATGCGCACCGCGTGGAACTCTTCGTAGACCTCACGGAGTCCCTTCAAGATCTCGATGGTCATGGCGACCGACGGCTGTTCGACCTTCACGGGCTGGAAACGTCGCTCGAGGGCAGCATCCTTTTCGATGTGCTTGCGGTACTCGTCCAGGGTCGTCGCACCCACGGTCTGCAGTTCACCGCGCGCGAGCATGGGCTTGAGAATCGACGCGGCGTCAATGGCACCCTCGGCGGCACCCGCACCCACGAGGGTGTGAATCTCGTCGATGAACAAGATGATGTCGCCTCGCGTGCGAATCTCCTTCAAGACCTTCTTCAGTCGTTCCTCGAAGTCACCGCGGTATCGACTGCCCGCGACGAGCGCGCCCAGGTCCAGGGTGTAGAGCTGCTTGTCGGCGAGGGTGACGGGCACCTGGTTCGCGACGATCTTTTGGGCGAGGCCTTCGACGATGGCGGTCTTGCCGACGCCGGGCTCGCCAATCAGCACCGGGTTGTTCTTCGTGCGCCGCGACAAAACCTGCATGACGCGTTCGACTTCCTTGTCTCGCCCGACCAGCGGGTCGAGCTTGCCCTCGCGGGCAAATTGCGTGAGATTTCGCCCAAACTGGTCCAAGACCGCCGAACCGCCCGACTCCTCGGGCCCGCTCTTTTGACCACTTCCCGAAGGAACGCCCGTCTCTTTGCCGGCTTGACCCGACATCATCTGGATCACCTGGGTACGTACCCTCGCCATGTCCGCGCCGAGGTCGTTCAGGACCTGGGCGGCGACGCCGTCACCTTCGCGCACGAGCCCGAGCAGCATGTGCTCAGTACCAATGTAGGAATGCCCCAATTGGAGCGCTTCGCGAAGTGACAACTCGAGGACCTTCTTCGCGCGCGGGGTGAAGGGGGGCGATCCGGGGGAAGGATTGGTATTGGCACCAATGGCTTCTTCGACCTTTTCTCGAACGACGTCAAAGGTCACGCCCAGGGCGTCCAGGGCCTTCGCCGCGACGCCTTCACCCTCTCGAATGAGCCCGAGCAAGATGTGCTCGGTACCGATGAAAGCATGGTTGAGGTCGCGTGCTTCCTCCTGAGCGAGTACGAGTACTCGGCGGGCACGGTCCGTGAATCGTTCGAACAAGGTTCATCCTTTACTGTCGATAAATAGCAGTGTACCGGTGTGCGTACCCAAATCGTTCCAGCCCCTCGAACCAGCGAGAACACCGAGAACTCGTTGGCGCATCACCCGTGTGCGTCGCGCCGTACCCACAAGGGTTCCCAACTGCTCCTCTAGTGTGGAAGGGGTGAACCCGCTCGAGCGACTCCAGATGCCCTCGGTCGAAGCCGACCTGGTGCGCCTCGAGTCGCTCTTATCTGAGTCGGTGGTAATTGGCGATCCGTATCTCGACTCAGTCACGACCCACCTCATTTATGCCGGCGGGAAGCGACTGCGCCCGATGCTCGCCATTGCTTCAGCGACCATGGGTGCGCGCGAAGCGTCCAAGGATGATCTGCTCGGCGGCGTCGCACTCGAGCTCTTGCACCTCGCGTCGCTCTATCACGACGACGTGATGGACGAGGCCGAGGTGCGAAGAAACGTCGACAGCGTCAACGCGCGTTACGGCAACTTGGTGGCGATCGTGGCGGGTGATTACTTAATGGCGCGCTCGGCAACAATCGCGGCGGACCTGGGCGTCGAGATGGCGGGACTCCTCGCCAGAACCTTGGCGTGGCTGACGCGCGGGCAGATCTCCGAGGTTCGCACCGCTTTTTCGGTGGAACGCAGCGAAGCGGACTACTACGAAGCGATCGAGGGGAAAACGGCCTCCTTGATGTCCTCGAGTTGTCGAGTCGGTGCGATCACGGCCAAATACGGGGCCAGCGAAACCGAGGCGCTCGCCGAGTTCGGGCGCTGTTTTGGCATGATCTACCAATTACGCGACGACGTCTTGGACGTGATCGCGACCGAGAACCAACTCGGCAAGCCCGCTGGTCAAGACCTCGCCGAAGGCATCTATAACCTGCCCACGCTCTTTGCCCTGCGCGACCCGATGATCGGCGACGAACTTCGCGAGATCCTCGGCGAGGTGCTGAGTGACGCCGATCGCGAACGGGCACGAAAACTCGTCGTCGCGACCGATGGCGTCGACCAGACGTTGCTCGCCGCTCAGTCGTTCCTCGCCACTGCGCACCGGGTCCTCGCCGACGTGCCGAGCGTGGCGCTTCGTGAAGGTTTCGCCTCGCTCATCGAGTCCCTGCTCGAGGACCTACCGACGTATTAATCCAGTAGTGGCTTCAGGGTCGGGAACGCGATGACCTCGCGAATGTTCGCCTCGTCACAGATCAACATGATGAGTCGGTCCAAGCCCACGCCCAATCCCGCCGTGGGCGGCAGACCCCATTCGAGGGCCTTGATGTAGTCCTCGTCGATGCTCATCGCCTCGTCGTCGCCCGCCGCCAAAAGTTTCGCCTGTTGCTCGAATCGTTCACGTTGCTCGAGCGGATCGACCAACTCGCTGAACCCGTTGGAAAGTTCACGACCCACCGCGAAGGACTCAAAGCGTTCGGTCAAGAGCGCGTCACTCTGGTGACGTCGCGCGAGTGGCGAGATCTCGACGGGATAGTCCGTCACGAAGATTGGGCTCCACAGGTCGGCTTCGGCACTGGCTTCGAACAGCTCGCTCAAGCAACGTCCCGTGCCCCACGATTCAGAAACCTCCACGTCGCGCTCGCGCAGTTTGGCCACGAGCGACTCGCGCGGGCTGTGCACCGATACTTCTTCGCCAATGGCCTCGGAGGTCAGTTCGGCCATGGACTTTCGTGGCCACGGGGCGGCGAAGGAGAAGGGCCGACCTTGGTAGGCGCTTTCGGTCGAACCGAGGACGTCGCGCGCGACGCCCGCCACGAGTTCTTCGGTGAAGGACATCATGTCAAGGACGTTCCAATACGCCGCGTAGAGCTCGAGAATGGTGAACTCGGGATTGTGACGAGTGCTCACGCCCTCGTTTCGAAAGACGCGTCCCACCTCGAAGACCCGCTCGTAACCTCCAACGACGAGCCGCTTCAGCCACAGTTCGGGTGCGATGCGCAAGAAGAACTCAGTGTTGAACGCGTTGTGATGCGTCGAGAAGGGTCGTGCAGTGGCCCCGGTGGCGATGGCGTTCAGAATCGGCGTCTCCACCTCCATGAACCCCGCCGCCCAGCAGCGCTCGCGCACTGCGCGAATGACCGCGCTGCGTCGAGCGAGCGTCTCACGCGACGCGGGGTTGGCCCACAAGTCCGCCTCGCGATGACGATAGCGAAGGTCGAAATCCGCAATGCCCGCCCACTTGTCACCGAAGTTGTGCAGCGCCTCGGCGAGGCGCACCCACGAGGCCACCTTCACCGAGAGTTCGCCGCGCTTGGTGCGCACCACCTCGCCGAGATCCCCACCCAATCACCGAGGTGCAACTTGGCGAACTCGTCGAAATCCTGCGTGACGGCACTCAGTGCGAAGAGCTGGATCTCACCCGAGGAGTCGCGCATGGTCGCGAAGGCGAGTTTGCCCTGGGTGCGCATCAACATCACTCGTCCCGCGACGTTCACCTGGACGCCGGACTCCTCGCCGTCACTAAGTGAGGCGAACGAGGTCTGGAGCCCCGCCGCGTAGGCGTTATGGGCAAATGTGTACGGCGTGCTCACGAATGATCTCCCGAATGATTCCGTTCATGAACGATACGCAATCCGTGAAGGGTCAACCACGGTTCGACGTGGGCAATGTGCTTGGTGTGGGGCGAAATCAGTCCCGCGAGCCCTCCGGTAGCGATGACCGTGGCGGGACCCAGTTCATCAATGATGCGCTCAACGACGCCGTCGACCTGGGCGGCAAAGCCATACAGCACGCCCGACTGGATCGATTCGACCGTTGAACGGCCAATCACCGAACGCGGACGAACCAATTCGACGGAGCGAAGCGCCGAGGCGTGCGCGTAGAGGGCCTCGAGCGAGATCGCGACTCCGGGCGCGATCGCGCCGCCGAGGTACTCGCCCTTTTCGCTCACGACGTCAAAGACCGTCGCCGTTCCCAGGTCCACCACGATCGAGGCACCGGGATAGAGGTCGAAAGCCCCCACGGCGTCAGCGATGCGGTCCGCGCCGACCTCGCGCGGGTTGTCGTACAGGATCGGCATGCCGCTCTTGGTTCCCGGACCCATCACCGTCAACTCGAGCGACGAAAACCAGCGATTGGCCATGCGTCGCAATTGGGTGGTCACCGCGGGCGCCGAAGAAGAGATTGCCATCGCACTCACCGCGCTCCTGAGGTCCAGGCCCTCGAGGTCCAAGAGTTGGGTGAGCACCATGGCGTGCTCATCGGGCGTGCGATCGGCGACCGTCGAGATTCGCCAGTGGTGCGTGAGTCCGTGCTCGCCACTCGCGCGGGCGAAACCCATGGCGTCGGCGGCTTCAGGCGCTTCAGGACCAAAGAGTCCAATAACGGTCTCGGTGTTGCCAACGTCCATGGCGAGCAGCATCAGTTTGTTCTCCCCACGAGATGAACTGGTGCGTTGTCGATGAGGCGAACGCCCCCAACGATACCCGCAACCATCGCGCGACGCAGTCCCGATTCGGCGTCGTTCGCGGGGGCCAACGTCAACGGGTCGACAACATCGGCGTAGGCGACCTCGACTCCCCAGTCGGTCATCACCTTGGTTAAGGTCGCTCGTATTTCACTCGCGGTCTTTCTCACACCGCTCACCTCAGCGAGTGCACGAGAAAGTCCCTGGGCGCGGTGACGCGCGTCTTCGTCGAGCAAGACGTTTCGACTCGAAAGTGCCAATCCGTCATGATCACGCACGATCGGACAGTCCACGATCTGAACCGGCATGGCGAGGTCGCGTACCATCTGGCGAACGACAACGATCTGTTGGAAATCCTTTTCACCAAAGTACGCACGGCATGGTCCGGTGATCGCGAACAACTTCGCGACGACACTCGCCACGCCGTCAAAATGTCCTGGGCGACTAGAGCCTTCAAGCACGTCACCCAGACCGCGCACCGAAACCGTCGTTGGCGTCGCGCTCGGGTAATCGGGCCACATCTGTTGCACGGACGGTTCGACGAGACAGTCAACTCCGTGTTCTTCGGCGACCTTGGCGTCGATGTCGGGAGTGCGGGGATAGCCTCCAGGTCCCTCGCATCACCAAACTGACGAGGGTTGACGAATATCGTCGCGATCACGACGTCGCCATTGCCCTTCGCGGTTTCGAACAGTGACGTGTGGCCTTCGTGCAACGCCCCCATCGTGGGAATCAGTCCAACGCGGCGTCCGCCGCGACGCTGCTCGTTCGCGTAATCGCGCCATTGGTCAAGATCACTGATCCGTCGCATCTAGGACACCAGCGCCCTTCGTCGTTCCTGAAGTGCGAGCGCGGCGTTCGAAAGTGCAACGTACGTGTGCCGCTCGGACTCAGGTATTGCGGCGACGTGCGCAGCGATTGTCGCCACGTCACCTCGCGACGCCGGTCCGGTGAGCGCGTTCACGGGCCCGAACTCGACCACGTCTTCGAGTGCCTGACGACTCAACGAGAGGAAGTCCTCGAGATCGAGTCCCGCGGCGACGGCCAAGGACTGGACGTGACCCATGAGGGCAACGAGGTGGTTTGACGCGGCCGTCGCGCTCGCGTGATACAACGTTCGTTGTTCTTCACCAACGGTGATGATCTTGCCCTCGAGTGAAGCAACGATCTCGAACATCAGCGGATCCCCACTTACACAGAACGTCGCACCCCTGAGACGTGACGCGCCACGTTCACCGCTCGGAAGTGTTGCGAGGGGATGTAATGAACCAACGCGCTCGTGACCGTTGAGCACGTCCAGACCCTTCGAACCAGCGACGTGCGCGACAACGTAGGGCCCGCGAGCAAGTGAGTGAGCGACGTTGGCGATTGTGGCGTCGGGCACGCACAACATCACGACGTCGGGCTCGCTCGAGGGAACCAACGCGTGCTCGTGGTGCGAGAGCAGAAGAGTCCGATGGCCAACGCGTTCGAGAGCGGTAGCGAAGGAGGTGCCAGCGCGACCGGCACCAACGATGGTGATTTTCATAATGCTCCTATCCGTTCCAGCCCCGGAGGTGCCGTTCGGTGTTAGCGAAACGTCTCGAGTGTATCGAGTGCGATTACACGCTGGTCCATACTCGCGAGTAGTCGCTCATCGACGAGACGAGGATTGAGCTCGCGCAACGGATAAAGCACGAAGGCGCGCTCGTACATTCGAGGATGCGGAACGATGATCTCGGGGTCCGAGCTGATCTCTTCGCCCACGAGCAAAATGTCGACGTCCAAGGTTCGCGGTCCCCACCGTACGTCGCGGCGACGATCCCGGGACTGCTCTGCTTCGCGAGCTCGAGCGAGCAAGTCAAGGAGCGACGCCTCGGTACTGATCTCGAGCACGAGGTTCCAAAAGTCATCTTGGGCGACGCCGCCGACTGGCTCAGTCTCATAGACCTTGGAGACACGAAAAGGGTCCGCACCCGCCGCTATTCTCACACCGGCGCGCAAGTGCTCAGCGCGATCGCCGACGTTCGATCCCAGCGAAAAGTACGCGAGTCGCGAACTCATCGACTACGAGTACAACGAACGCCCACGGTCGCGACGTCCTCGGACACCGGGGGTCGCAACTTTCGCACCGTCACACTCACCGAGATGATCTCGGGGTCGAACGCAAGGATCGCCGCGGCCGTTCGGCGCGCCAGGGTCTCGAGCAGGATGAACTTACCCTCGATGACCACTCGCGAGGCCAACGTGAGTACGTCGGCGTAGTTCGTTGTCTTCGCCACGTCGTCGGTCTTGGCGGCTTGGGCAAACGGACGGTGGATGTCGATATCGAGAGAAAGCGGCTGGACCCGGCGACGCTCTTTTTCGAGCACGCCCACAATCGCGTCCACGCGCAGTCCGCGAAGTTCAATGACGTCCTTCACGAGACCTCGGGCAGATCGAACAGGACGGTCCTGCCATCAGGACCGACCGAGCGCTTGAAGAGTCGTTCCACGAGCGCGACCGCTTGGGGCACCGTCGGAGTTTTTTGGGACCACACGAGATACCCTGCGATCACGCCGAGCAGCCGGTCCGACACCTCATCACTGTGCAACAAGACCATGGTGTTCGAGGCCATTGAATTCGCGAGGTCCTGGTAACACGCCTCGAGTACTTCGCGCTGCTGGGGACCACCGCGCAACGCGTAATGACTCGCCGTTAGTCCGTGTTCGAAGTAGGCGCTGAGTGGCTGCATCTCGGGCAGGATCGAGATCACTCGGCCGAAACCTTGATGCTTCAACCACAACAGTTCCTCGTCGCGACGCACTTTGCGATGAACCGTCGTAGATCCCCCGGGTCGTTCAGAAACCGCGAGTATCCCCTTGTAGACCCACGTGAAGTTTCTCGGCTCGATGCCCGCAGCCCACTTCCCCCTCACGTGCCTACCTCCTCGAGCGGTCGAACGAGCAGCTCACGCAGCTGGACCGCGGCAACAACGTCGTGTACTCGAACCATAGTCACACCTTCGAGCATGGCCCAGGCCTCACTCGCGATGGAACCTTCGAGGCGCTCGTCCACGTCCAACACGTCTCGACCGAGGTGTTCGAGGAACCGTTTACGACTCGTACCAATGAGTACACCCGCGTCATAACGCCGTGCGATGGCGACGAAGCGATCACAACTCGCCAGTAAGGCGAGATTGTGTTCCACCGTTTTTCCAAAGCCAATGCCCGGATCGATCCAAAACGGTGTCACTCCGAGTGACGCCGCCGACGCCGCCATAGCCTCGAGGAACGTGGCGACCTCGTCCACCACGTTCTCGTAGGTGGGGCGCACTTGCATGGTCTTGGAATTTCCTTGCGCGTGCATGGCGACATAACCGACGCCCAATTCGTGCGCCACCTCGAGCAGCGTCGCCGAGACGTCATTGATGATCCGCGCCCCCGCCTGGACCCCGGCAAGCGCCACTTCGCGCTTCTTGGTGTCAATCGATACCGGACCAACCTTGGCGAGCGCTTCGATCACCGGCACGACCCGTGCGAGTTCTTCGTCGATCGAGACGTCATCGGCACCCGGACGTGTGGATTCACCCCCGACATCGACGACGTCACAACCTTGGGAGAAGAGTTCGCGCCCTCGATTGATCGCTTCGTCGTGAGCTTGGGTTCTCGCCGCAGCGAAGAACGAGTCGGGCGTCACGTTCACGATGCCCATGACTGATGGGCTCAACGCCACGTAGACCTTCGCTGGTGGATGTACTGAAGCGCTTCGGCCCGATAGGCGGCGTCGTCACGAAACACCCCTCGCACCGCCGAGGTGACCGTGGTTGACCCCGACTTCTTCACGCCCCGCATCGACATGCAAAAGTGTTCGGCCTCAATCACGACGATCGAACCTCGGGGCTGGAGCTCGCGCTCCATCGCTTCAACGATTTCGGTGGTCATGCGTTCTTGGACCTGCAGACGCCGAGCGTATCCCTCGACCAGTCGCGCCAATTTTGACAGTCCCGTGATCTTGCCCTCGAGACCTGGCAGGTAGGCCACGTGCGCGAGTCCCGTAAAGGGCACGAGGTGATGCTCACAGAGTGAGGTGAAGGGAATGTCTCGAACCATGACCATCTCGTCGTGACCAGCGTCAAAGATCGTTCGCAGGTGCTCTCCCGGGTCGACCTCGAGACCTTCGAACAGTTCGGCGTACATGTCGGCGACCCGTCGCGGCGTGTCGATCAGGCCTTCGCGCGTTGGGTCTTCGCCAATCGCTTCGAGGAGTTCACGAATGAGACGTTCGACCCGATCGTGATCGACCACGGTCAGGGCTTTCCCACGAAGGTGTAAATCCCGTCGAGGTTGCGGTAACGCTCGTTCACGTCCAGACCATAACCAACCACGAAATCGGCGGGGATCGAGAACCCCACGTATTTCAAGGATTGCTCGACGCGCTGCTCACCTTCTTTTAGCAACAACGCGCACACCTCAAGACTCCTGGGATTGCGTGCGCCCAGGTATTGACGCAGATAGTTCAGCGTCAGCCCCGAATCGACGACGTCTTCGACGATGAGGACGTCGCGCCCTTCGAGGTCGACGTCCAGATCCTTGACAATGCGTACGACGCCGCTCGTCTTGGTGGCGGCTCCGTAGGAAGACACCGCCATGAAATCAACTTCGACGGGCAACTTGATCGAGCGCATAGATCTGCCATGAAGTTCACTGCACCCTTCAAGACACACACCAGCAGCGGGGGATGATCGGCGTAGTCGCGAGTGATCTGGTCGCCCAGTTCGTGTACTCGGTCGTGGACTTCTTTCGCCGAGACCACCACCTCTCCGAGTTCGTGTTCAGCCCAGCGAGCGGTGAAATCTTCCGGCGAATGATGATCCATGCATCGAGAGTAGTGGAGTCACTACTCGAACGTGAGCCGTTGGCCCTTTCTCGAAAGACGTTTTCCACCAGTGAACTCAGTCGCCACCACGTCGCCGCGCACGACGAGCATTGCACGTTCGATCTCGTCAGAAGAAGGTGGGTGCGCACCGTCAGTGTCTTCGTGACGAAGTTTGACGCGCAACCAGCGGCGAAGCCGTGCGTGAGGCCACGAACGGAGCTCCCGACAGTCCACGTCGCCAACGTCCATGAGTACGTCTGGAGCACTCAACTCGTCGAGCCAACGCCGCTCCTCGTGAACAATCGACGCTTGACGCGCCAACAGCGGGACGACATCGCGACCTGCGAGATCACTCAACACCGGAATGAGTTCGTGGCGCACACGATTGCGCAAGAACGCCGGACTTTCGTTGGACTCGTCATAGACCGGCACGAATGCCGATTCGGCCACGAAAAAATGCAGGTCATTTCTTCGCACGTCGCGCAACGGTTTCGTCGGATCATCCACCATCGGCGAGAGTCCGTCGAGACCGGCGCCGCGCATCATGTTCAAGAGCACCGTCTCGGCGAGGTCATCCATCGTGTGTCCCGTAAGCACACCGGGCGGCAACACCGCTCGACGGGCGCTTCGCGCACGAGCCTCAAAATTCCCACCCGGCTCGACCTTCACGTCATGGCACGTGTAGGGCACGCTCAACTCGGCGCAGATCGCTTGGACCTTTCTCGCCTCATCAGAACTTGTTTCGCGCACGTGATGGTCGACGTGATGCACGTGAACGACGAGTTTCGCACGCAGCGCGAGGAGCAAGAACCCAGAGTTAGTCCTGGCCGACACCGCGAGGTCGACCGTCGAGCCCGGAACAGGAAAATGACTCTCGGCGAGCAGGTTCTCGTCGAGGCTCACCCTCGTAGGTTAGGCACCGCGGCAACAACTCCTGACCGCTTCATTGCCACGATCGAGCGCCGAGGTACATCAGGGCGCTCAGGGTACCCACGAAAATCCAATGGCAAACCCGTCCAGTACGAACTCGCAATGGCGACCCACAAGGTGAGCAACGAAAACAACACCGACAGTCCGAGCGCACGCGCCGGTGGCCCGACACGAGCCTCGCCGCAGCCGGGGGGCCAATCGTCAAGGAGAACGTCAACAGCGCACCAACGACGGGTACCGCGAGCGCCGAAGACAGCGCGACGACGACGAGGAACAAGACTATCGATCATCGCGTACGTCGCACGACCCTGGGCGACCGCGAGTCTCCGACGAGGATTGAACTCAGCAACAATGGTCGGTACAGCGTCGCCAAGGGCGACCACGCGACACAAAATCGCCAAGTACGACGACCGGCACGATCTCATCTCGAATTGACCCCGAGTATCTCACCGAAGAGCAGCGCGTTCACCGCCGGTTCGTATTCGTTACTGGTCTTGCCAAAGAACGCAGCCCCGAGCGCCAGCATCATCACGAGAGCCGAGCGCTGTGGCGACGTCGCTTCGGGTGCGCCGACTCGGTATAGCCAATGGCCGAACGCCGCGCCTAGGTGCAAACACAACCGAAATCCGAAGGAGCGTGATTGACGCCCACCAAATTCGCTCCCGCGGCGCCCGCGAACGCTCCATTCGGGATGGCGTGCGCGGCGAACGCCGAACCACGTATGACCACGAAGAATCCGACGACTCCCACGAGTGCGGCGATCGATCCGTGCCACAAATCCAAGCGTTGATCATGAAACTCGGCAAAACATCTAGCATCGTTCCCACGGGTCTTCCCACGCCATCCGGCTATTGATCCATCAACGTCGATGCTCGTCGTCTTTCCTTCTTCAGAGCTCAACTGATCCCCGCGTATGACGAACTCCAATGAACGACGACCGCCACCACGAAGAAACTCACGGGGCAGCCCCGGGTACGTGAAGTGCTCCAGAAAATAGCGGTCGTAGGCGAGCAGCGATGCCGAGCCACGTCGCCACCACACCGAGCAGCGCCGCTACCACCATTGCCGTGGCGAATCGATTGGCAATCTTTTGAAACGACCCGCTATCGCAGGCTCCGCCCATCAACAGCGCGGTTGACAAGATCGAGCCAATAACCACCGCCGACAGGTCCCACCGCCACCGCGAGGCATCGCCATGAACGCAATGCTCAACCATTGCGAAGCCGGATACCTCGAGCTCGGCGCTATCTCGGGGACTCAAAGAAACTCAAGAAGCAAGGGGTCGGCGAATGACGAACAGCCCGCGAGGCACAACGAGTGCGAGTACCAGGGGCGTCGGGCAGCGTCGACGAATCCACACTGAACACTGAACCAAAGAGGATCGGTTCTGGGGTCGATCCGGTTGTCGAGGCCCGAAGTCGTAATGAAAAGATAAAGGAACAATGCCGCCAGGCCGGTCGCAGCACCCAAGAACGACCCCCGTCGCCACGTCACGCCTCTTGACGCGCTCCACGCCAACTCCGCGTCCATCGATCCCGCCCCGACGACGCTGCCAACGATGAACCGAGTGGGCGAAAGCGAGAACGAATAAGACGAACCCCGCACCTCTCCGGCGGTCGCCACATCGGTGAGAGCGTGACCGGCGAAGGATTGCCCTCCAAGCACCGGTCGAAGACGCCAACGATTCCCGAAACCACGGCGACGATCGCTCCGAGCATGAGTGCTGTCCGTACCGACTGGTTGGCGAAGAATCCGTTTTCGATGATCCAGTGCATCGCTATTCCACCACGAGCGCGGGATGATCGCGCAACGCAGGGTCGTGCTCATCGTGCTCACCCGCCACGACGAGTACGCGTCCGTGAACTCGAAGCACGTCCACGTGGTGCCCGTACAGAGCGCTTAAGACATCGGGTTGGATGACCTCTTCGGTCGAGCCACTCGCGACTCGACCATTGGCGATATACACGACGCGGCCCCATCACCGGCAACAGAGGATTCATCTCGTGCGCGGATAGTAAAACGGCGACTCGTTGATTCACGACCACTGAGTGCAGCAACCTGATGACTTCTTGGGCGCTGCCCGGATCGAGATTGGCGAGGGGCTCATCAAGCAAAAGGAGCTTCGGTTTTCGAACGAGCGCGTGAGCTAGTAAGACTCGTTGTTGCTCGCCGCCCAAAAGGGATCCGAGACGCCGGTTCGCGAACGCTGAAGCTTCGACCGCTTCGAGCATCTCGTCGACGACGTGCAGTTCGTTCTTCGTACGCCGCGCAATGCCAAAGGTGTTGCCGTCGAGTCCCAGGGCAACGAAATCTCGCACCCGTACGGGAAGATCCACCTCGAACAAGACCTTTTGGGGGACGTAGCCAATCGAATTGTTGGAACGCGACAATGGTTCACCATCGAGACTGACTCGCCCGGCACTGGCGTCTTGTAGCCCGAGAATGACCCGTAGCAACGTCGTCTTGCCCGCTCCATTCGTGCCAATGAGTCCGGTGAACTCGCCGTGGTCAACTCGAAAATTCACGTCTCGAAGGATGACGCGACCCGACAAGACAACCTGGACATCCTCAACGCGCAAAAGGGTGGATTCCATCATTTCTTCTCTCCTCACAGGGCGTTGGTCGAGCGATGAAACTCAATGGCCTTGGCGATGTCGTTGATCTCAGCGTTCATCCAACTTTGATAGTTGTAACCCGGCACCGGCATGGTCTCATAGAGCGCCACCGTGGCGACGTGAGAGTTCTTCGCGAGGTTTCGAAGCGCGATCGTTACCGGACTACTCACCTGTTCGTTGTAGCAGAACACCTTCACCTCGTGCGACGTAAAGAGTTTCTGTTGGATCGAAATGTCCTCGGGGCTGGGGTCAATGCCGTTCATGATGTCAGCTTGAAACGGAAACGGCGTCTCGTTTTGAAGACCAAGTGCTTCGAGTAAGTAGTCGCCCACCGGTTCCGTGGTCGCAACTTTCACACCACGGAACTTCGAACGAAACGCGGCAATCGATGCGTCCAACTTTTTGAGCGACGCCAAGAATGTCGTGAGTCGTTGGTGAAAGTAACTGGCATCGTTCGGTCTTAAGTCGGTCAATGCAGCGCTTACGGCTTTGGCGACGATTGGCATGGTGGTTGGCTTGTACCAGAGGTGTGGATTCTTGGTGTCCGTAGGAAGTCCGAGAAGACTCTGAACGCTAACGGACTTTTCTTGACGCGTCCGACGTCGCTGATTCCAATTGGTTCATGAACGTGTCGTAACCCACGCCGTTTTGAACAATTAACTGCGCCCCGGCGACCTCGCGGGCGACGTTCGTGTTTGCCTCAAACGTGTGCGGATCCGTATTGGGGTTGCTCATGATTGCTTGGACGTGGACATCCTTTCCACCAATCTGGGCAATGACGTTCGCGTACTCGTTCTCTGCGCCCACAACTTCAATGAGGTTTGAACTCGTTTCATGCTTCGACGCCCCAAAGACGATGACCGAGACCGCACCGAGCACGACGACGACAACCAACGTCACGACGACCAACGCGCGTCGGCGGGCGCCCACGAAGTTTTCTAGAACCATTCCAACTAACTTACTTGGAATGATTCCAGAAAACAAGTCCTCACCGCTAGGCTCTCTTCGTGACATTGACTCGAAATACCGCCCAGCGCCGAGAAGTCATCGGCGTCCTCAGTCGAGTTCAAGGCTTCGTGAGCGCCCAGGATCTGCACGCCATGATCGTCAAAGACGGAGGGCGTATCGCCCTGGGCAACGGTCTACACGCAGCTCAAGCGCCTCGCCGAGAGCGGTGAGGTTGACATGGTCATGACGGATCGGGGCGAAACGCTCTATCGGCGCTGCGTCATTGACATGCATCACCATCATCTGGCGTGCCGATCGTGCGGCTCGACCGTCGAAGTCGACGCACCAGAGCTCGAGGCCTGGGCGAAGTCAATCGGCGAACGATACGGTTACCTCGATCTGCGCCACGTACTCGAATTGAACGGGACCTGCCCTTCGTGCCACTCGACATAGAACTCCTCGCGCAGCGACGCGGCGCGATCACCGTCCTCGTCGCCGAAGAAATCTCGCGCCTCGGCGTCGAGGCGTTCGTCACCACGCGCGACGGCGGCGTGAGTCACGGACCCTACGCATCGTTAAACCTCGCGTTGCACGTTGGCGACGATCAGCAGGCCGTTCGCGAAGAATCGCGACGGCTCGCTGACGCTCTGTAACCTAGATACCAACAACGTCATCTACGTGGATCAAGTGCACGGACCCGATGTCGCTCATGTCAGCGGCCCCTCGCGAGCCAACGAGCGCGGACCCATCATTCACCTCACAGGTCGGGCTCGCACTCGCGATCCTCGTCGCAGACTGCGTGCCGATTCTCTTGGTTGACGACTCGTCACTTGACTTCGCCGTCGTACACGCCGGATGGCGCGGACTACACGCTGGCGTCATCGCCAACGCACTGAAACAGTTTCGCGAAGCCTCGAGCGTGCACGCACTGCGCGCTCCGCATCGAGCGTTATCCAGGTGTCTGACGTCGCCGATCTCTTTCGTGGCGTCTCGGGGTGCTCTTTCGCCCGACGACAACGATCGGTCGCTCCTGGACTTGCGCCGCGGTCGCTCTGGCACAACTCACGACACTCGGAGTCCCTGAAAGCGAACGTCATGCTCGCGAGCGCCAGCACCGATGACGGAGCGACGTTTTTCAGTGACCGCACTGAACGGCCTTGCGGGCGCTTTTGCCTCGTCGCCAAGAGGTCGTCGTAGCATGACGATGATGAACGAGCCGCGCACGTGAGCGTTCTGCCCTCTTCACCTACCGCGAACTGCTCGTCGGCGACAACTCCCTCGAGGCGCATTTCGAAAGCGATGGGCAACAATTCGTGGAAAAGGTGCGTTTCGATGGCGTCACGGGCCTTGATTGCACTAACTGTGTTGCTGTGCGAACTTTGGTACCTCGTCGCCGGACTCTCGTACTTCAAGACCAGACCCGCTCGAAGCATCGATGTCTGAACCGTTTCCCTTGGTTTCCA
>CAWICL010000054.1:0-11161 GCA_963834545.1 uncultured Acidimicrobiaceae bacterium
GTGCACGATCGCTTCAGGCGATCTGGTTCATCTTGAGCAGCCGCCCCTCGGGCGACTTTCGAAGCTGCAAGAGGACCTCGAACCAGGCGAAGGGGTAGCGCACACGACCCCTCGAGTTCCACGCCCAAACTCTTGGAGAGCCGAGCGTTCGTCTCGAGGAGCAGGCCGAAGAGAACCACTCGCTCGTCACCTGATGGGCAGGCACCTGCGTGGATTGCCATGGAGAGATTTTAGCAGAAAGTTCACAATGTGATTACTTCTTGACAAGTAGTTGTATATGCAACTATAATGAGGGGAGCACAAACAGTGTTTTCAAACGAGGAGAATCAAATGAGCAACCTTCCAGCTCCCGGCGTCTACAACGTGGACCCCGTGCACTCAACCGTCAGCTTTGTCGCGCGTCACTTGGTCGCGGCCAAGGTTCGTGGGCATTTCGCTGAATTCTTGCTGGCGTCATCACCATTGGTGACAGCTTCGAGAATTCCAGCTTCGAGGCATCCGTGCAGACCGCGAGTATCTCGACGGACAACGAGATGCGCGACGGCCACTTGAAGAGCGGTGACTTTCTCGAACAAGAGACGTACCCGACGGCGACGCTGAAGTCCACCAAGATCACCGCGAAGAGCGGCGACAAGTACGAACTCGTGGCGGACCTTACGCTGCGAGGCGTCACCAAGCCCGTGACCTTCGAGCTGGAGTACCTCGGCACTGGCCCGAGCATGGCACCAGGTGTCGACGTCGCGGGTTTCGAAGCGACGGGTGAAATTGACCGCCGTGACTTCGGCATGAACTTCGAAGGATCGCTTGAGAACGGCAGCCTTATCGTCGGTAACAAGATCGTGATCGAGATCGCGGTCGAGGCGCACCAAGGGGCCTAGACCTCTCAGAACGCGCGAACGCCGGGGGCTTTTCGCCCCGGCGTTTTGCTCGTTACGATGTGTTTATGAAAGAACCAACCAAGGCCAAGGGCGTCAAGTCAACAATTGGCGTGCTCGGCGCGCTCGCGACGATTGCGTCGGTGTGGTGGTTCGCTCTTCGTCCGCGAAAGAAGAATCGCGAGGGGTGATTGACCCGCTCAGGGCCCGGGCACTCCGAGCCCGACCCGTTAGCGTTCCAGCATGGCTTCTGTTTCCTTCGCGCCTCTTCGCCACCGGAGCTTCAGCCTCTCGCTCAGTTCGTCGTTGATCTCCTCAACCGGTACCTGGATGCAGACCGTGGCCCTGGGGATCTATCTCACCGAACGGACGCACGACGCGCTCTGGTTGGGACTCATCACGATGGCCGCATGGTTGCCCGCGATCATCGGAGCGCCGGTCGGAGGCGTGATGGGAGACCGTGTCAATCGACAACACTGGATCCAATTCATGAACGTGATGATGGCCGCCACGGCCTGTGTCCTGGCCGTGGCGAAGTACACCAATCGTCTGTCACCGCAGTTGTGTTGTTACATGGCCGCAGTCGAGGGTCTCTGCAGCTCGGCGTCGTGGGCCGCCTGGCAATCATTGCTGCCCGACCTCGTCGATCGAGACGAGGTCTTGGCCGCGGTCTCGACTCGGGCTCCGCGCAGTTCAATTCTGGCGCGCGATCGGGCCCCTGTGCGCCAGTGTCGTACTCGCCGTGGGTTCGATCGGACTGTGTTTCGCGTTGAACGTCTGCTCCGTTCCTGGTCGTCGTCGTGATGTTCTCCTTCGTTCGCTCACCCGTTCGCGAGGCGGTGCATTCGAAAGTCCGCCTGGTCGCCGAGACCATCACCGGGGCCAAGGTCGCTTGGTCGGTGCGGGGGTGTCGTTATCCGATTCTGGGCGTGGCGACGGTGGCGATCATCGTGAGCCCTTTCATTTCTCTGGTCTCGGCGATGTCGATCCTGACCCTGCACGCGGGAAAGGTCGGCACGGCGTGGCTCGTCACGGCCCAAGGCATCGGAGCCGTCATTGGTGCCTTGAGTCTTCCGGGCGTGGCCAAGCGCACGTCACGTCTTGCGGTACTTCGTGGTTCGCTGTGCTGCATGGTCGTTGCTTTGGCGCTCTATGCACTGGCGCCCACGCTCACGTTCGCGGCCCTGTCCTTGGCGGTGTTGGGGGCGGCCTACGTGGGCACGCTCACCGGACTAAACACCTCGGTCCAATTGCACGCACCCCTTGGCGAACGCTCTCGGATTTTGGCGCTCTACACGCTGTCACTCTCGATCTTCTATCCCTTGGGCGCGCTGGTGCAATCCGCGTTCGCACGGACCTACGGAGTTCGACCCGTCACGCTGATCGCGGCGGGTGCGCTCGGCGTCACGCTGCTCGTGGTGAGCGTGCTCCATCCGCGCTACTGGCGAGACATCGGATCGAGCCCTTCGACAAGCGTCAAATTGCTGGCAGACTAGTTCCATGACATTTCTTGCGGTCAATCCGACGACGGAAGAGGTCATGGAGCGATACGAGAGTCTGAGCGCCAACGCCATCGACGCAGCGATCGAGACGGCGTCACGAGCCTTCGTTCGTTGGCGTGACGTGGACTTTGACGAGCGCCGTCACCTGATGATTCGCTGTGCCGAGCTGCTCGAAGGCGAGATCCCCGTCGTCGCCGAAATCATGACGCGCGAGATGGGCAAGACCTTTGGCGCCGCGAAGGGCGAAGCGGCCAAGTGCGCGATGACTATGCGCTACTTTGGCGAACACGCCGCGGCGATGCTCGCGAGCGATGCCGTCACGACGAGTGCGTCGCGCAGTGGTGTGCGCTACGAGCCCACCGGACCGATTCTCGCGATCATGCCGTGGAATTTCCCACTCTGGCAGGTCGTGCGCTTTGCGGTTCCGAACCTCATGGCGGGCAACGTGGTGCTGATGAAACACGCGCCCAACGTCCCGGGTTGCGCGCGCTACATCGAGAATCTCTTCGCGCGCGCGGGCTTCGGTGACGGGGTGTTCACGAACCTCTTCGTCGAGACCGAGCACGTCGAAGCGATCATCGCCGATCCCCGCGTTGTGGGCGTGACGCTGACTGGTTCGGAGCGAGCGGGACGAAGTGTTGGTGAGCTCGCGGGGCGCTACTTGAAGAAGTGTGTTCTCGAGCTCGGTGGTTCCGATCCCTTCGTCGTGGCGCCGAGCGCTGACATGTCTCGCACGATTCCACTCGCGGTCACCGCGCGAGTCCAGAACAACGGCCAGGCGTGTATCGCGGCGAAGCGCTACATCATTGTCGAGGAGCGAAGCGACGAGTTCATCTCGAAGTTCGTCACCGCCATGTCCGAGGTTCCGATGGGTGACCCGATGGATCGCATCGACGGTCCTCGGGCCCCTCGTCAGCAAGTCACAGCGTGATCTCTTGGACGAACAGGTGTCGAGTTCGTTGCAACGAGGTGCGCGCGCACTCACGGGTGGGGCCCCTCGTGAAGGGAGAGGGTACTTCTATCCGGCGACGGTATTGATTGACGTGCCCGAGCAATCGCGGGCGAACTGCGAGGAATTGTTCGGACCGGTCGCGGTGGTTCACGTCGTCAAAGATCTCGCCGAGGGAATCGACCTCGCCAACGCCACTCCGTGGGGACTCGCGGGATCGATTTGGGCCACCGATCAAGATGAGATCGATTTCGCCATCGAGCGGTTGGACACGGGCATGGTCTTTGCCAACGCCATCGTGGCCTCGATGCCCGAACTGCCTTTTGGCGGCACGAAGAACTCTGGATTCGGACGTGAACTTTCGTTCCAGGGAATCAGGGAGTTCACGAACGCAAAGGCGTTCTTCGTCGCATGAGCGAACTCCTCTATTTCGATCACGCCGCGTCGGCGCCTCGCCGCGATGAAGTGGCCGAGGCAATGCGACCTTGGCAACACGGCGTCGTGGGTAATCCTTCGGGTAGCCACCGAGCGGCGCGCGAAGCTCGACGTGCCGTTGAAGAGGCCCGTGACGAGGTGGCTGATTTCGTGGGGGCCAAACCGGGCGGCGTCATCTTCACCGCCGGGGGCACCGAGTCGTGTCATCTTGCCGTTGCGGGTGTGACGAGCGCGCATCGGCGCACCCACGCCAAAAGTGTGATCGTCACCTCGCGAGTCGAACACAACGCAGTCTTGGACGCCGCCGCCTTCATGTCGCGCGAGTGCAATGACGTCGAGGTTCGTTTCGTTGAGGTTGATGCTGACGGTGTCGTTGATCTTTCATCACTGGGTGCGGTACTCGACGAGAACGTCGCCATCGTGAGCGTGATGGCCGTGAACAACGAGACCGGCGTATGCCAACCCTTGGACGGCGTAAATTCCATGGCGAAGGGTCTGGTTCCCGGTGGTGTCGCGACACACACCGACGCGGTGGCCGCAGCTCCCTGGCTGTACTTGCCAACGATAACCGCGTCGATCGATTTGATATCGATTTGTGCGCACAAACTGGGCGGACCGGTGAACTCGGGCGCACTCATCATGCGCAACGACGTTCCACTCGATGCCCAAGTGCCCGGAGGCGGCCAAGAACGCGGACGCCGAGGGGGGACCGTAGACGTCGCGGCGTGCGTTGGCCTCGCCACGGCGCTTCGTCTCACCGCGAAAGAACTCGTCGCAGCCAATGACCGAGTCATTGACTTGCAGCTCAAATTGTGTGCGGCCCTCAGCTTTTTGCCGGGCTGCACGATTACCGCCGCGGGCGCCAGCAAGGTGCCCGGCACCGTGCACGTCACCTTCGAGGGCATCGCGAGCGACGAGTTGTTGTTCTTGCTCGATCAAGAGGGAGTGTGCGCCTCGGCGGCGTCGAGCTGTTCGAGTGGGGCGGCGGTCGCGAGCCACGTCCTCGAGGCCATGGGTCTGAGTGCGCAGCGCGCGCGCGGATCCTTGCGGCTCTCCATGGGTGGCGAAACCACTGAAGCGCAGGTGGACGCCCTTATCGCAATCCTTTCGTCGGTGGTCTACCGATTGACGAGCGAGTCCTAGCCACCTGACTGGCAGAATGGTGGGATGAGGGTCCTGGTTGCGATGAGTGGGGGAGTGGACTCGTCGGTGGCGGCGAGCCTCTTGCTCGGACAGGGCCACGAGGTCGTTGGCGCCACACTGAAGTTGTGGGGCGGCGCATCAGATTCGGGATGCTGTTCGGTCGCTGACGTTGACGACGCTCGACGGGTGGCTCAGATGCTCGGGATCGATCATCACGTCTTTAACTACACCGAGGAATTCAACCGGCACGTCGTCGAACCGTTCGTTGAGGGTCACGCGCAGGGATCGTCCCCGAATCCGTGCATCGAATGCAACCGACACATAAAATTCGATCTTCTCTTTGAGCGGGCCCAGCGCCTCGGATTCGACGCCGTGGCAACGGGCCATCACGCCCAGGTTTTCGAACGCGATGGAATATTCGAACTCGTTCGCGGTGTCGACGACCAAAAGGATCAGAGTTACGTGCTCGGGTATCTCGATCAAGAGCACTTGGCGATGCTGTTGCTTCCGATTGGTGCGATGCAAAAAAATGACGTGCGCGTTCACGCCGAACGGATCGGACTGCGAACCTGGGACAAACCCGACAGTCAAGACGTTTGCTTCATCGAGGCGTCCAAAGGCCGTGAGGCATTCTTGGCTCAACGAATCACGCTCAGTTCGGCCAAGATCGTCGATCGAAAGTCGGGAGAAGTGCTCGGGGTCACTGATGCGGCCGAACTCATGACCGTGGGGCAACGCCGAGGATCCTTCCCGATCGCGACGGCGAGAAGCGATACGTCGCCCGCGTCGAAATTGGCGAAGGGCGCGTGGAGGTGGGTCGACTCGAGGACATCATGGTCAGTCGACTTGACCTCGATGCCGCGTCGCTCAGTTTCACGAACGGAACTCTCGAAGACCGTAGTGCGGTCTTGGCGCAGTGGAGTGCTCACGGGCGCCCGCAACTCGCGACATTTCGAAACGACCCCGAGTGCTACCTCGAATTGTCCGTTCCCGCGCGCCCGGTCGCCGCGGGTCAAAGCGTCGTGCTGTATTGCGTGGATGATCCGACGATTGTCCAAGGTGCGGCGATCGTCATTCGGCCGTGACGTCGCCCCGCGAGCGGGTCGAGTTTCTGCGCACCGAGATCGCTCGGCACAATGAGGCGTACTACGCGAACGACGCACCGACGATTCCCGACGCCGATTATGACGCATTGCTTGTGGAGTTGCGCGAGCTCGAGAACGAATATCCCGAGCTCGCCAGTGACGACTCCGTCACTCGAAAGGTGGGCGCCGGCACCAACACCGTCTTCAGTGAGGTGATCCACGCCGAACCGATGCTGAGCCTCGACAACGTGTTTGACGTGGAGGAACTACGCGGGTGGGCAGAGCGCGTCGCGCGAGGCTTGGGCGTGGAGCCGAGCGCGATTGATTTTGCGGTGGAGCCCAAGATCGACGGTTTGGCGCTCTCGATCACCTACGAGAACGGCGCGCTCGTCCAAGGCGCCACCAGAGGCGACGGACGTGTCGGCGAGGACGTGACCGAGAACGTACGTACGATCAAGAACCTGCCACACGTCTTGGCGGGCGGACATCGCGGGCGCGTTGAAGTGCGCGGCGAGGTGTTCATCGCGAAAGATGACTTCATCGCGCTCAATGAGTTGCAACAGCGCCGCGGTGCCAAAGAGTTCGCGAACCCTCGCAATGCCGCCGCGGGAAGTCTTCGCCAAAAGGATCCGGCGGTCTCGCGTGAACGACCACTTTCGTTTCTCGCGTACCAATTGGTGGACCTCGAACGTTCGATGGACTTCGTGGTGTACATCACTACGATTGAACAATTATCGAAGTGGGGCTTTTTCACTGCGTCCGAGACCAAGGTGGTGTCGGGCGCGACCACCATGATTGAGCAGAGTACGTGGTTCGAAGAACATCGTCACGACCTGGCCTACGAGATCGACGGCGTGGTGATCAAAGTGAATGATCTGGCCCAACGCGAGGTACTCGGATTCACGAGTCGAGCACCTCGTTGGGCGATTGCTCGCAAACTCCCACCCGAAGAACGAACGACGCGACTACTCGCGATCGAGGTGTCCATTGGTCGTACCGGGCGCGCCACCCCGTACGCGGTTCTCGAACCGGTGCTCGTCGCTGGTTCGCGAGTTTCGATGGCGACATTGCACAATCAAGACCAAGTTGCCTTGAAGGACGTTCGGCCCGGTGACCTCGTCATCGTTCGAAAGGCAGGTGACGTCATTCCCGAAGTCGTCGGAGCGGTGCGTGAGCCGGGTCGACGTCGCAAATCGCCGTGGACGTTTCCGACGAACTGTCCCGAATGCGGCGCTGTTCTCGTGCGTGTGGGTGATGAGAGCGACACGTACTGCGTGAATCCCCAGTGCCCCGCACAATTGCTTCAACAGATCATCCATTTCGCTTCACGAGGAGCGCTCGATATAGAGGGTCTCGGCGAGAGCAGGGTGGCCCAACTTCTGAGTGCTGGGCTCATTCACGACGTCGCTGACCTGTTTTCACTTCGCGTTGGCGACTTGTCCTCCCTCGAAGGTCTTGGTGAACTCTCGGGAACGTCGCTCGTGAAGGCGATCGACGACGCCAAGACTGCCCCCTTGTCGCGTGTGCTGGTGGGATTAGGTATTCGCCACGTCGGACCAGTCGCCGCGCGCGAACTCGCCAAGGCCTTTGGCTCGTACGACGCGCTCGCCAAGGCGTCGTTGGAGAGTCTCGAAACGCTCGAGGGCGTGGGACCGGTGATTGCCGCGTCGGTCTATGAATTCGTTCTCGATCCCGAGAATGTTGAGCGAATGGCGAGGCTTCGTCAAGCCGGGCTCACCCTCGTCGAGCCCGAAGAGACCAACGCGCTCGAAGCCACGCTCGCGACACGTGCGGTGGTCGTGACCGGATCAGTCGAAGGATATTCACGCGAGGAGGCCGAAGCGGCGATTGTGAGTCGCGGCGGTACCTCGCCGGGTTCGGTCTCGAAAAAGACGTACTGCGTCGTCGTTGGTGAAGCGCCCGGAGCGTCCAAAGTGAACAAGGCGCGTGAGCTGGGCATTGCGATGATTCCGGCATCCGAGTTTGAACCTCTTTTGCAAACGGGCACCTGGACCGTCACCATTGCCTAGTCCGTCCTTACTAGGGTTGTGAGCGCATGGTGTTTCCTACTTTCGTCAATGGTCACGATCTCGCAGGTCGCTACCGGATCACCGCGCTCTTAGGAGTCGGTCGAACCGCTGAGGTATACCTCGCCGAAGATACGTCGCTTCATCGAAACGTCATCGTGAAGGTCCTCTTGTCGAACTTGGCCGCGCACGAAGACGTTCGCCGAGCGTTTCGCGACCACATTGTTCGAGCCGCCACGCTGAGCCACCCACATTTGGCGCGGGTCTTTGACGGTGGTCAAGAGTCCGGAGCCATCTTCATGATCACCGAGTACCTCGAGGGGGGATCACTCGAAGACGTGCTCGCGTCGGGTCGAGTCCTTACGGTGGACGACACCGCACGACTCGGACGAGACGTGGCGAGCGCGCTCAGTTACGTGCACGCGAATGGATTCGTTCACGCCGAATTGACGCCGGGTAAGTTGCTCTTTGACGAAGAGGGGCGCGTTCGCGTTAGTGATATTGCCTTAGCGGGTCTGGGCATGGCGTATCGCGAGCGACTCTCGGTTGACGACGTTCGCTACCTCAGTCCCGAACAAGCGCTGGGCGAGTTCGGCGGTCCCGAATCTGATGTTTATTCCCTGGCCCTCATCCTCTTCGAGGCCGCCACCGGCAGCGTGGCCTTTGATGGTCTGAGCGTCGATGCGGTGCTTCGTGCGAGAATCAACGCGTCGCTTCCCGTTCGCGTCGAACTCGGGACTCTCGACATGCTGCTCGCCCAAGCCGCGGTTTCTGACCCGCGGCTTCGTCTGAACGCCGAGCAGTTCTCGAATCGACTTGGGGCGGTGGTGAGTGACACCACTCCGCTCGTCGTGCGAAACGCTGGCGCTGAAGTGCCGATTCTCGCTCAATTCACGCCCACCGAACCGAGGACGTCAATCGGATTTCGTCCTCCGACGCCCGATCAAGTGAGTGGCACCGCTCAACACGAGGCTGTTCGCTTCCCGGCGTCAGCGCCACATCGTGGTGAGCCAACGATGGTGCCGCCGCGTCACGTTGCTCCTCGACGCTCCGCGCCCTATGGCCATGACGCGCTGCCCCCATCGCGTTCGTCGCGTCCACGGCGATTGGGATTTCTCATCGCGGCCGTGTTAATTGTGCTCGCGGCGATTGGTGGCGGGGCGGTGTGGAAGCTTGGATTGTTGAATCAAGAACACGTCGTGCCCCAGCTGGCGGATTTGACGTTCGAACAGGCTTCTCAGTTGCTGAAGGGCGATGGCTTTACGTTGACAATCAACCAACACGCCGTCTCACAATCGGTGCCCGCGAACGAAATTGTGAGCCAAACGCCCGCGGCGGGGACCAAGTCCAAATCGGGTCTTGACATCACGGTGACCATTTCGACGGGTCCAACGTTGATCTCGTTACCCAGTGGACTGCTCGGGCACAACTGCGCGACCGACACGGCCAAACTCGCCGCCGCGAAGCTCACCGCGCAGTGTCCGACTTCGGAACAAATCTCGAGTTCGACCGTTCCGGTAGGACTCGTTGCCGAAGTCTTGTATCACGCGACCAAGAATCCGACCTCGGTTCCCGCGGGCTCAACGGTGATCTTGGCGTTGAGCACGGGACCTTCGACGACAACAACAACGTCCAGTACCACCACGGCGACATTGCCGGGTGCCACCACCACGACCACCACACTCGCGGGCGAGGGACTACGCGCGATGCCCGATCTGATCGGCATGGATCAAGCCGAGGTCTACGCGGCGATGCATAAAGCTGCTTTGTATTTCGACACGCGCGGACCTGGTGCGGACTCCACCAAATGGACGAGCGTCGTTTCGACCGTCCCGGTCGCGGGAACCATGGTCAAGTGGCACGCGACGGTCATCTTGAACGTCAAGGAATGACCTGCGATCTTTGCGAAGCGGCGCCCCTTACGAAACGGTATTTCGATGACGAGTTGTGCTGGATTGCCGATTGTGAGATTTGTCTCGTGCCCATGGTGGTGTGGCGCGTGCACAGCCCCTCGCCGCCCGACGACGTGAAGAAGCGCTTGTTGGAGAACCTGACGAGGGTCGCCAACGAGCAATTTGGTGAGGGCGAATGGAAGATCGATGACCATATGCGTAACATCCCCGACCACTATCACGCGCACGCTCGACCCCCATCCTTCTGGCGGCGAGGGCCGCTTTAAGACCGCGTCGAATTCGTCAGTACAATCGAAGGACAGCAAAATTTCTAGGGGGATTGACGATGGGTGCACTTGAGGGTCGCGTGGCAATTATCACGGGCGCGGGGCGAGGAATCGGTCGAGAGCACGCCCTGCTCTTTGCCGCCGAAGGCGCCAAGGTCGTCGTGAATGATCTCGGCGGCGGGCTCGACGGCTCAACCATGGCGGCATCGCCCGCCGAAGAGGTCGTCGCCGAAATAAAGGCCATGGGGGGCGAGGCGGTCGCGAACCACGACAACATCGCGACGTGGTCGGGCGGTGAGAATCTCATCAAGACGGCGCTCGAATCCTTTGGCGATTTGCACGTGCTGGTCAATAACGCGGGGATTTTGCGTGATCGTGTCCTCGTGAACCTCAGCGAAGAAGACTGGGACTCGGTGATCAACGTCCACCTGAAGGGCCATTTCGTACCAACGCGACACGCGGCGGCCTATTGGCGTGAGCAAGCCAAGGCTGGCAAGACGGTCAAGGCTCGATCGTGAACACCTCATCAACGTCGGGTCTGCTCGGCAACGTTGGCCAGTCGAACTACGGTGCGGCCAAAGCCGGTATCGCGGCCTTCACGGTGATCATCGCTGAAGAGTTGTCGCGATATGGAGTTCCGCGCGAACGCCATCGCTCCAGCAGCGCGTACTCGCATGACCGAGTCAACACCCGGCCTTTCTGACTACGTGGTGAAGCCAACCGACGCCGCGGTATTTGACGTGTGGGACCCCGCCAATATCTCGCCACTGGTGGCGACACTCGCCATGGAGGACTGTGAAGCCAACGGACAGGTCTTCTTCGTCCAGGGTGGCACCGTTCGAAAATTCCAGAATTGGACGATGACCGAGACCTTCGAGAAGAATGATCGCTGGGATGTCGACGAACTCGCTCAGCAACTGCCTACGCTGCTGAAGTCGAGCAACAGCGCCCCCGGGCGCACCTTGA
>CAWICL010000055.1:0-27785 GCA_963834545.1 uncultured Acidimicrobiaceae bacterium
GAACTCGAACGAACCGGCGGTCGCTACGGTCTGCTCACGATGTGCGAAGGCGGCGGGCTCGCCAACGCGACCATCATCGAACGTCTGGACTGACGAACCGTCGCGAGCGCGATGACCAATCAGTGGTATCGAGTTGCGAGGAAGAACGCGCTGAACATCGAGATGAGTCCCACCACCAAATACCACGCAGATGTCGAACCCGGTAACACCTGGAGATAATTCAGCGTGATCACCAGCATGCCAAAGATCAACAGGCCCAGTAACAGCCACCCAAACCAGCGCGGGCTGTGCTCGGCGCCCGCGGGGCGTCGCTTGGTGACTCGTCCGCGCGCTTCAGGCGATACGTAACGTCCGACCGATTTCGCGTTTCGCTGCTTCGAGGGGGACTTGGCCATAGGTCTCGATGTTAGTCAACGCTCCGGGACCGCCGTTGTCGCGGTGACGCCTTGGCATACTGATAGTCCCACCGCCAAGTTATAGGGCGCTTCTGATCCTCCGGGCACACTTTGTGCGACCACCGTTCCTGCGGGCAGCGTCAAGCACGACGTGGGATCCGCCGCAGTCACCGTCGCGGTGAGGCCTTGCGCATTCAGCTGCGTCGTCGCGGCGCTTTGACTCAGATTCACCACGTTCGGAACCACCACTTCGCACACACCACTCGACGTGATGAGTTCAATTGAAGTACCCGCACTCACCTGGGACGCCGCCGCGGGCATCGTGCTAACGACCAGGCCCGTCGCCACCGTGTTCGAACACGCTGTCGACGTCGTCGCACTCACCTTCAGTGAATCTTGAACCAACGTCGTGGTCGCTTGGGTCTGCGTTTGGCCCGCGACTGACGGTAGTGGGAACGTCGCCGTTGGCGACAGGACTAAAGAGTCACCTTCTGATCCGTTCGACCTTTCGTGAGGCCTACGGGTGTCTGGGAGAGCACGGTGTTGGGCACGGCGTTCCCGGGGGATCGTGGTGAAGTTCGGAACATGTAATATGAGTCCATCGGCCGCGAGAATGCTCTCGGCGTTGCTCAACGTCATGCCCGTCACGTTGGGAATAACGACCGGCGTCGAGGTCACACCCAGCGAGACCTTGAGGTCGAATGGCCTGGCCCTTGCTCACCTTCTTGCCCGCGTCAGGTGTAGAGGCGAGCACCGTTCCTTTGGCCTTGTTCGAGGAAACCTGTTTGATCGATCCCAGGGTCAGTCCATCGTCTGCGAAGAGTCTGCGTGACCAGAGCTGACGTTCTTCCTATGACGTGAGGGCATTGAGGTGACGGCGCTGCTCTTGGTGGCGAGATAAGACAACACCACCAACCGCGAGAAGCACAACGACGACCGCGGCGATGAGTCCCGCTGAATTGTTGTTACGACGTCGGCGAATGTCGGTGCGCGGTCCGGCCATCACCGGAACTGCGAGCGTACGATCACCACCCGAGATCGCGGTGACCGCGCGTGTCGCGTCAGCACCGAAGAAGGCACCGTCCCAACCAGCGGCTTGCACGGGTTGACCCTCGGTGAAGCGAATCAGGTCCGCGCGGAATTCGTCAGCGGACTGGTATCGACGCGCGGGAGACTTCGCGAGCGACTCCATGACGATCGCTTCAAGGTCACGAGGAATCTTGTTGTTGAACTCAGTGGGCACGGGTATGGTTCCGTGAACGTGCTGGCTCGAAACCTCAACTGGCGAGTCGCCGACATAGGGCGGGCGGCCCGCCAACATTTCATACAGCACCACGCCAAGCGAATAGACGTCGCTTCGACCGTCGACCGCCACGCCTTCGGCCTGCTCGGGAGAGAAATACGTCGCGGTGCCCATGACCGAGCCTTCTTCGGCCAAATGGTCTTCGCTCGACACGGCTTGGGCGATGCCAAAGTCCGTCACCTTGACCTGACCGTCACTCGTGAGCAGGATGTTTCCGGGTTTCACGTCACGGTGCACGACGCCGTTGCGATGAGCGTATCCGAGCGCCGAAGCGACTTGAGCCACGATGAGCGCTGAATTCGTCGGCGTCAATCGACGCGAGCCGCGTAACGTCTCAGCGAGCGACGTTCCGTCGACCAATTCCATCACGATGAAGTAGGTGCCATCATCCTCACCCCAGTCAAAAACCGGAACGATATTGGGGTGTGACAGGTTCGCCGCGGCTTGGGCCTCGCGACGAAAACGCTCCACGAAGAGTGGATCGGCACTGAGTTCGGGATAGAGAATCTTGAGCGCCACCGGTCGATTCAATAAAAGGTCTTGAGCGCGATAGACGAGGGCCATGCCGCCGCGGGCAATAAGGTGCGTGACCTGGTACCGATTTGAATAGATTCGTGGGTCGTTCACTGGCTCCATAACGTTCCCTAGCCTACGCTGTCGTCATTCTTGGCACCGTTGGTCAACTCGGACACGTCGACGAGGTTCCCGACACCGGAAGACCCGCTTGTAACGCGAGCGTGCCCTCGATGAGACACTTCACGATTGGACCCGCCACCGTTGCGCCAAAGGTCGACTCGGCTTGGAACGGCATCACGACCGCCACCGCAACCGTGGGATCGCTCGCGGGAGCGAACGCGATCATCCAGTCATCGGTGTTCTTCAGACTGTTCCCCGTCTGGGCGGTGCCGGTCTTGGCCGCCACGTCCAGGTCATAGGGGAAGATTCCCCCCGCGGTTCCAAAGCGTGCGACGTTCACCATGAGCGGAACTATCTGTGAGGCCTGATACGAGTTGAGTGGCGTCTGCCACACCTTGTCCTCGTAGCGCTTGACGATGGTGCCGTCGGGTGACGTGATGTCGTCCAAGAAGTGTGGCGTCATCATCCGCCGCCGTTGGCGACCGCCGCGGCGACCAGTGCGTTCTGCAACGCGGTCGCGCGGACGTTCTCTTGACCGATGGACGAATACGCGAGACCAGGAATGTTGTCACTGAAGGATGCGGCCGTCGGAAAATAGCTTGGCACCACGTTCGGAAAGTCCAACGGCGGCACTTGATCGTAACCAAACGAATCCGCCGTCGAAGACATCAAGTTCGCACCGAGGTCCATACCCAGTGACGCGTAGCCGGGGTCGCACGACGCGGGCAACATTGCCTGCACGGTTCCACCGCACTTTTGTCCTCCGTCGTTGAAGAGCAACTTGTTCGAATGCGGCAAGTGAATAAACGCAACGTCCGGGTACGACTTCGTGAGTAGCGCCGGATTACCGACCACCGCCGCGGCGGTCGTGATGACCTTGAACGTCGAACCCGGAGGAAACGTCTGTTGGGTGGCGACGAGGCCAAGGGGGGGGAATCCGTGCGCGTCGTTCGTCGTGTCCTTCTTATACGCAGCGTCAACAATCGTCGAATCAAGTGAGGTGAGTGGCTTGGGGTTATACGTGGGATTGGAATACATCGCGATCACCGCACCCGTTCTCGGGTCGAGCACTACCGCCGCGCCGTCTTGACCAGTCATCGCGTTCGCGGCGACCTTTTGGATCGATGGCTGAAGAGTTAGGGTCACCGTGTCCGCAGCGCTCGATGGTGAGAGCAGCTGCTCGAAACTCTGCGCCGGTTGCGCGTGAGCGGTCAGATAACTGTTGTACTCCGCTTCCATGCCCCATTCTTGGGTGTAGGGCGACGAGAACCCCACGACGCCTGCGGTGAGTGAGCCGAGTGGGTAGAGACGTTTGTAGGGATAGGCCGCATCGTGGGTCGGTACTGATTGGGCGAGGATGGTCCCGTCGGCGGCCACAATCTCTCCCCTCGGGTATTCATTGGAGGCTTGGTTCACTCGCGGATTCAAGGCTGACTTATCAAGCGCGGGAGCTCGCAAGAACTGGATGTTGGCGGATTGAAATGCAATGACAACAAAGAGCAGAAGAATTGCGGTGGCAAGAATACTCAATCGTTTTGACACCGCTCAACCCTTCTTGAGCGTCGTCGTCGTCGAGACGGTGCTCGTCGTCGTGGTGGGAATCACCGCGACCTTTTGCGTCGCCTGCCACGCACTGTGCAGATAACTCGCGTAGTTCAATGCCGCACTCAAGGAAGGCTCACTTATCGTGTCTTGGAGAGAAACATAGTCCGCCTTTCGTAATTGATTCGATGAGAAGTTCGTCGGTGCGACGAGTTCTGGCTTGAACCACAACACTCCCGAAGGCTGTCCTTGGTACACGCCAATCACACCGTGATCGGGTGCCAAATAGAACGTCGAGTATGCGTACCAGTGAAGGATCAAGAAGAACGCGACGACGAGCACCGCGACGACGCCGCCACCCAAACCGAGTCGCCACGTCATCCACTGGTTCTTTCGTGGCGCTCGATGCGAACGGACGCCAGAAGTGGTCGCGGTTGGTGGTGGGGCCGTGCCGAGTGTTCGTTTGATTGGCTTGGCGGCGACCTCAACCTCGTCAAACTCCAACAAAATCGCCGAGATGTTGTCTCGTCCACCTGACTGTTTCGCTGTTTCAATCAACTGACGCACCGCATCGTCCAGTGGCACCGGAGCGCTCGCCAATTGCGCGATGGTCTCGGCACTCATCTCATTGGACAGACCGTCGCTGCAAAGAAGAAGCCGATCTCCTGGCTGGGCGACGATGGACATCACGTCAATATTGATGGTGTCTTCAACACCCACGCCCCTCGTTAACTGGTGACGTCGCGGATGCGTCAACGCTTCGTCGGGCGTTAGGCGACCCATTCGGACCCACTCCTCAGCCACACTGTGGTCTTCGGAGAGCTGACGAAGCGCTCCGTCACGTAATTGATAGAGACGAGAGTCCCCTACGTGAAACATCGTCGGCGACGTCACGCCGGCACTGTCACGCGTCAAGCCGACGGCTAAGACCGTGGTTCCCATCCCGAAGTGATCGGGATTCTCTTGCGCCTCGCGCAAGACATCAATGTTCGCTGACTCGATTGCTCGGTGCAGCCCCTCGACCGTGGGATCTTCCAAAAATCCTTCGTAGACCCGATCAACGGTCATCGCCGAAGCGACCTCACCCGCGGCGTGCCCACCCATTCCGTCGGCGACAATGGCCAACGAACTGTCGACGAAGATCGCGTCTTGATTCGATCTCCTCACGAGTCCGGTGTCAGTCGCAGCGGCGTAGCGCCAGCGCGTCAACGAACCACCTCGAAGATAACGCCGCCAACCTGCACGATGTCGCCACGGTCCAGCTGCACTCGACCTCGCACCAGTTCTTGGTTGACGTACGTACCGTTGGTCGAACCGAGATCCTCGATCGACAATTCACCTTCGTCATTCATGAGCCGAGCATGTCGCGAAGATATATAGGTATCTTGCACGCTCAGATCACACTCGTTGCTGCGCCCGACGGTGACGGGCGTCACCACGTCAACTCGTTCGCCACTTCGCTCCTCGGGTTCAATGAACTCCAATGCGAGACGGCCACTTCGGCGTCGACGCCCACCCGCAACTTGATCAGTGGGCCGAGCCTGAATTGAAGCGACGCGCAGTACCCACGCCAAGAAGATCAGCGCGACCACCATCACCAATATCTGCAGTGGACGAACCACCGCGGCGTAGTTCGTCGACGCTTCGATTGTTATCAAGCCAACTCAATTCGAAAATGCAATGGGCCAACGGCGATGTCGTCCCTCGGAGATAACGACACCGCGGTGATCCGATGCCCGTTCACGAACGTCCCGTTCGTCGACTGCAAATCGCGAATGGCGACACCTTCACTGGTGCGCCAGACCTCGGCGTGACGTCGCGAGACGTTGAAATCGTTAATGACTACCGCGACGTCGGGACTTCGACCGATAATCAAGGGTTGCTCTCCGACATTGAATGTCCGACCGTCATTGGCGAGCAGCCGAGGTTGCGCTTCGCCCGCCACGAATTCAGTCTTCACCGCTAGGTCACCAGACTTCAAAGAATCGTCGATGAAGATCTCCACGGTGACCGGACCAACGAAGCTGTAACCCTCACTAATGGCGTGCTGTCGAACCGTTTCTTCGAGTTCGGCGACAAGAGCCTTTTGAAATCCGTCGAAACGCTCCGCATCAGCTGGTCCCAACCACACGCGAACATGGTTTGGCGATATCGGCCCTTGGCTCGAGAGACGTCGAGTGAGGTCAACCTCGCGCACGATACGCGTCCCGATCTCGACGGGTTGCAGCGCGTTCTTGAATGGCCGCGAAAAGGTCTTCTCGAACAGTCGCTCGAGGCGATTTTCAACACTTTTGAGAACCATGACAATAACAACTGTACCGGCGGTGAGCATGACAATTCGATTGCAAATTATGGGCTTTACGTGGTGAAGTATTGTTGCGAGGTCTTTGGGCGAGTGGCGAAATTGGCAGACGCGCAGGCTTCAGGTGCCTGTATTCGAAAGGATGTGGGGGTTCAAGTCCCCCCTCGCCCACCAACATGTTTTCTGGCCTCAATTGAATACGAGGGCCCGAGCTGACTTACTCCTCGGTACTCCCCGTAAGACGCAGTTTCTGTGCTGACTTGGTGTCACGATGCTTTCGGCGAACGTACAGACCCGAGAGTGTCCCAAATCATTTCAAACTCCGCCGTACACGCCGCCGAGAGAATTCGAACGTTGAGGTACCCGAGATTTCTCAATCGAAGACGACTGCGTCTGTCTCTTGGACCGAGATCTTTCTCTCAGGGTAAAAAAGCCATTCGAAATGGTCGTTAATGAACTGAACGACCGAAGCGCCGTCGATAGTGCTCTCTCCTTGACCCGAAGCACACGTCGTATGGGCGTCACGTACGATCGTGACGTCAAAGCCCTGAGCCAAGGCCGCCAATGCCGTCGTTTGCACGCAGTAGTCGGACTGAGCGCCCGTAACGACGACCTCAGTCGCACCACGTGCCAGCAACGTCTCCTTCAACTCAGTCGCGGCAAAACCATCGCGGTACTTCTTGTGAACGAGAACGTCACCACTTCGATAGTCGAGCGTGTCGACGAATTCCCACGACGGAGCACCTGGCGTCATCTTTGGATCGCCTTCTTCTTGGTGTTGAATAAAGATCAGCGGTGTCGCCATCCTTCGCGCTTCACGAATCAGCGAGTTGACTCGAGACACGACACCCGCGACATCAACGGCGTCCTCAACAACAGCCTTCTGTAGATCAATCACCAGGAGCGCTTTCACGGAATCATTTTTAGCGCACGAGGCCGTTTGCCAAATATCGAAAGAGACAATTGTTCAACCCTTCGGACGTGGAGCCACTGTCCGCAACTCGAAAATGTCGATGCGTTAGAGAAGTTGTCACTGCACCCGGGCAATCTCAATCGATCGCCAAGGCCTATTTCTTCGTTGCAGTGGCAACACCACCTCGGCGAATTGCCCGTGAGGAGATTGAAATTTCCGCCACCTCCAAGACACGAGCCATGGGGTGCAGTTGAGGCAACGTTCGAGCTCATTATCGCGGGCCCCGATCAGCTCACTGAGGGTTGGCGCGAGTCTTTGAGGTATTCATGACACGCCAGAACGACCAGAAGGAGTGGCCTTTTGCGCCACTGTGGACCCACCAACAAGGGATCCTTGAATCGCTGTCGCAAGGAAAGTTGACATATTTGGTGCCTCGTCAGCCGAAATGAACCTTTCATCGACTAAGAAGGGCGCTATGGATTCGCGCGTTGGCTCCTCGAAAACTGTCCGCGGTATCGTCGTCGCCGCACTTTTCGCGAGCGCCATAAGTATTGTCGCGATTCCCTCCGTCGCCAGCAGCTCGCCGACGTGGACGCCAACAGAGATCGCTCTTCCCGGTGTGCCTTACGAGCTCATTGGCAATATCTTGTCGTTGTCCTGCATCAGTGTCACTTCGTGCATCGCCGTGGGTGATGACGGCAACGGTCAACCAATAACGGTGGTTGGCGACCCTTCAACGTGGACCGCTGCCAACGCCAGCGAAAACGATCTCAGCGCCTCTGCCCTTGGTGCTGGCGGCTCGAATGGTGTGAGTTGTCTGAGTGCCACGTCCTGTGTCGCGGTCGGCAATGACGGGAACTCTTTGCCCTACGCGCTACTCGGCGACCCTTCGACCTGGGGCGCAGGAGACGCAACAGAGTTTGCCCTGAATGCGGTTGGTGGATTCGGTTCGCGAGGTTTTCTCAACGCCGTTGATTGCCTTAGCGCGACGTACTGTGTCGCGGTGGGTAGTGACGGAAACACGCAACCACTCGTTATCGCCGGAGATCCCGCCACGTGGGACAACAGCAACGCTGCGGAGTTGAGCCTCGGTGCTGCTTTTGGTTCGTCGGGTTCATTGGCAGCGATCTCATGTACGAGCGCCACCTACTGCGTCGCGGTGGGCAGTGACGGCAACAGTCAACCAATCGTCCTCGCCGGAGATCCCGCCACGTGGGTTGTCGGTGACGTGAGTGAGATTACCCTCGGAGCCAGTTTCGGCTCCGGTGGAAGCGCGAACGCTGTGTTCTGTCCGAGCGCCACGTATTGTGCCATCGCCGGATATGACAACACGGGCAGTGGTCAACCACTCTTCGTGACGGGAAATCCCGTCGTCCCCGGATCATGGAACCCCTACGAAGCAACACTGGACAGCACCTACGGAAGTTACGGTGAGATCAAAGGAATCACGTGCACGAGCGCCACGTACTGCGTCGCGGTCGGCGATGACGGAACTCTCTGCCACTTGTGATGGCCGGCGATCCCACTGCGATGTCGGAGAGCAGTGCCACTGAGATTGCCCTCGCGGCCTCACCGTTTCTAAGTGAAGGATTTCTCACGAGCGTCTACTGTGCCAGCTCGACCAGTTGCGTGCTTGGGGGTCGTGACGAGAATTCTGAGCCGCTCTCCATTCTCTCGACATCGCCCGCTGCGCCTGTTTCCAGTGTCACCTATGTCTCGGTCACTTTCTCGAGCGCCGGTGGATCTGGCGCGCTACCTTCTGGCCTCAGCCAACTTTCGGGATCCACCCTTTCACTGCCTTCGGGAGCATCACTCGCGAAGGCGGGATACGTCTTTGGCGGGTGGAGTGACGGGACTTCCGTGTTCCAACCAGGTGACATCTACCGCCTAGGCGCCTCATCGGTCACGTTCAGCGCAATATGGACTCCTATCGCAAGTCCCGTGGTCAAACATGTCCCCAAGCCCGTGGCACCCACAAGTGCCGTGGTGTATTTCGCGTTCAACTCCTTTGTGCTCACGCCCGCCGCGATGTTTACGCTCGAGAACTTTGCCGCCGTGATAAAGCGCTCCGACGTTCACGACGTCTTCGTCACCGCGAGCACCGACAACCGCGCTTCGGAGTCGTACAACATTCCACTCAGTAACGAGCGGGCTCGTTCGGCGGGCACCTATCTCGAGACACAACTCTCTCTGCTTGGCGATTCAACCGTCTCGATCCATCTTCGCGGGACCGGAATCAGTACGACACAACCAACACCCGCACTCAATCGACGCGCGATTATCTCAATCAACTAAAGACTCGGCTTCACGTCGAGCGCCATCGAGAAATGGCGCCAAGCGGTTTCATCACGGGTAAAGCAGAGAGGGGATAACGTCAAACAGTGAGCCATGACATCTCGAAGGTCGCTTCGTCGAAGCGATCACGGTGTATCGAAATTTACGAATCCTTGGGTCACATCGACGGTGAGGTATTCGAACTCGAAGCACACGACGTCTTGGGACGCGTGGCCATTGTCCACGGCGTTCGTGCCGAGGTGATCACGTGCGATGGCGACGCCAACGAGAGCCAAAAGATGTACACCTACGGCAACGACATCAAGGGAGCCATCGTTGCGGGTGACTGGGTCGCGGTGCAAGGCCAGCGCGTCACTCGAGTACTCCCTCGTCGAAGCGCATTACGTCGACCCGACCCGAACGGGAAGGACGTGCAAGTCTTGGCCGCCAACCTTGACCTCGTTCTCTTGGTCGTTCCAATCGACCGGGGACTGAACGTACGTATGCTCGAACGTTTCGCCGTCTTGGCCTACGACAGCGGAGCGCGACCGTTCGTGATCTTGACCAAGTCCGACCGAACACAAAAGGCTCGCGAAATCTCCCAAGAGGCGAATCTCGTTGTTCCCGGCGTGGATATCTTGACGACCAGTTCTCGAAGCGGGGAGGGTATTGAACCGCTCCGGCGCCACCTCACACGAGGGGTCACCGCAGTGATGTTGGGACCTTCGGGAGCCGGCAAGACTTCTCTACTCAACGCGCTCGAAGGGCGAAACGAACTGACGCTTAACGTTTCACGCGCTGGTGAAGGACGCCACGCCACGAGCACACGTCGGCTCTACCGGCTCTCCAGTGGTGGAGTCTTGCTCGACATACCCGGCATCCGATTAGTCGACCTGTTGGTTGGCCAGGACGGCATCGACGAGACCTTCGCGGACATCATTGAGATTGGGAAGCGTTGTCGGTTCAGAGATTGTTCGCACCGCGACGACTTAGGCTGCGCCGTCGTCGCCGCAGTCACGTCGCGAGAATTATCCCCTCAGCGATACGAGAATTGGTTGCTCATCAAAACTGAGGGTGCCCATCAAGAGCGAAGGCGTCGACCCGATCAGATGAAGACTCGACAGCGTAAGCCAAAACCCTAAGTTCGAGTCCTCAGCTCAGCGCAGCGTCAACCGGCGGCGGAACCTCCGATGTGCATTAAAGCGAGTACTTGGAGAGGAACGCCCAGATGGTGCTGTTCGCGTCCAGAGCATTGGACTGGGGACCAAGGACACTGGTCAACGCACTCGGAAGAGCAGGGCCACCCGCCCATTCGTGCCCTTCACCCTTGATCTCATAGAGAGCGACCTGTGACTGGTTGGCACAATCGCTGTAGAGGGTGAGCGTCACTTTCTTCTCGGGTCGTGAGACCGTCTTGTCGGTGCAACGGTCTTGCACCGACCAGTCCTTCGCCGCATCGGGAACCGAGTACGTCCAGTATTTCTGGCCGTGACCGTTGAAGGGATCCACCGGATCGCTCGATCCGTGAATGCTTATCACGGGCACAGCGCGTTTCGTCACGCACGGACTCGGGTGTCGCAGACCACTTACCGGCGCTACCGCGGCGAACAACGTCGAATCGACACACGCCAACTCACTCACCTCGCGTGAACCGCCCGAGAATCCAGTTGCGTAGACGCGTGCAGCGTTCACGCAGTACTTGCCTTCGAGTACGGTCACCAACTTCGTCAGAAATTTCACGTCGTTCGCGGCGTTCGCGGGTACGGATCGACCTCCGACGAGTGTCGCTCCTGGAACGTTCCAGTCGAAACCTGTGCCATCGGGAATAAGGGCCTGGGGATAGGCGACGATGAAATCGTCCTGGTTCGCGCTGGCGTTCATGTCCGTGAATCCCTCTTGTTCCAACGCAGTACTGCCGCTGCCGTGGAGATTGAGTACGAGCGGCGTCGGCACGCTGTTGACGCTGCTCGGCGTGTGGACAATGACGGTGCGCTGAAAACCGTCGATGTCAAGGCTTAAGGTCGCGTTGCGCGCAACTGTCGTCGTGCAACCAGCACTCGAGGTATCGTTCGCCGCTGACGCGTTCGGCGCACCTGTCATCAGCGTAAGCATTGGAAATAACACGACGATGGTTCCAAGGACACGAATCATCGGCCACTTCGAGGTCCAATTCCGCAACTTCACCAGTGTTCTCCCTTCACGTACAACTCAACGTCATTTGTCATTTATGCAACCTAGTTGCATAAAGACTAGTATGAGAGGATGACCGAATCAACCTACGAGGGCTATCTCTTCAGCGATCTACTCGCCCTCGCGCGACGATCCTGGATTCGCGAAGTACGCGAAAGACTGGTTCACGAGGGGTTTCAGGACTATCGACGTAGTGACGCGCTCCTCGTTCGGCGTCTCGCTCGATCCTCATCCTCGTTGGGTGAACTGGCGCTTGATCTCTCGATGACGCGCCAGGGGGCTCGAAAATTAGTGGACGGCCTCGTGAAGAGAGGTTACGTCATCGTTGGTCCAGACGAACACGACGCGCGTCGACTCAACGTGTCCTTGAACGATCTCGGTCGTGCGTACGCGGCGTCGATCACGCGAACAATCCAAACCATGAATGAGCAACTCGCCAAATCATGCGACCCAGACGAACTCGCAGCAGCTTCCAGCGTCATGCGATTGATTCTGAACTCGTTCGAGCCGACTGCGCCTAGCGTTTCTCGATGAGTTCCATATAGTCATCTCGCCACAGGTCGAAATACTCCTCGGGTAACAAAACCGCGTGGGTGGGCTGGAGCTTCTCGACGAACTCACGCTCGTGACTCACCGCGACGAGGGTGCCTTTCCACTGGTGCATCATGACGCCCAGTGCCTCGACACTTGCGGGATCGAGGTTGTTGGTGGGTTCGTCAAGGAGCAGAAGATTCGCGTCCGAGGCGGCGAGGATCGCGAGAGCCAACTTCGCGCGCTCTCCTCCAGAAAGCGTCCCGGGGGTTTGATGAGCCGCAGAGCCCTTCAGCCCGAAGGCGCCGAGGAGAGAGCGCCGTTGCACCTCGGTCTCGACCGTGGCATTCTCCAGATGGTCAAGGACCGTCCTCGAGAAATCCAACTGCTCGTGTTCCTGGGCGAAGTAACCGACGGTCACGTTGGCTCCGAACTTCACGACGCCGGTTTGTACGCGCTGCGTACCAGCCAGACATCGAAGGAGTGATGACTTTCCCGCACCGTTCTTGCCGACGATGAGAATCCGATCGCCGCGCCGGGTGATGAAGTTCACGTCGTTCAGAACGTTGAGACTGCCGTATCGAACGCTCACATTCTCAACGGTCATCGGGACGTCGCCGCTTCGTGGAGGGCTCGGGAGCTTGAAGGTGACCTTCTTCTCCTTCTTGGTCACGACCACGCGATTGTCGACGAGCTTTTCGACTTTGCGATCGAGCACTTTTGCGAGTCGCGCGCGCGATTCGGTTTGCCCTCGCATGGAGTCCGCGAGCGTCTTCATGCGGGTGATCTGCTCGTCTTGGTGCATCGCCATCTTCTCTTCGCTTAGTCGACGAGTCTCTTCTTGCTGGAGATACTTCGAGTAGTTGCCCTTGTATTCACGGAGCTGGCCCTCGCGAAGCGCCAGGACCCGGTCAATGGATTTGTCCAGGAGAGGTAGATCATGGCTGATGACGAGCACGGTGCCGCGATAGCGCTCGAGTTCGTCAAAGAGCCAGCGCTTCGCAGCCTTGTCGAGGTGGTTGGTGGGTTCGTCCAGCACCATTGTCTCGGGTTGTTCGTAGAGAACGCGCATCAAGTCGACGCGTCGACGTTGTCCCCCCGAGAGCGAATTGAGGTCTTCGAGCAGAAGGTCCTCGGCGAGTCCAAGTCCCGCGGCGAGGCGCGCGACTTCTGATTCGGCTTCGTAACCACCCCGCTCTCGAAAGGCCTCCTCGAGCGCGGTGAAGCGCTCGATTGTCTCTTCAGTCGGATTAGCGGCGAGTTCGTGGCGGGCGTGTTGCATGTCGGCGTCGAGTTGATCGAGGCCTCGCGCCGAGAGCACGTGTGACAACCCGATGGGTTCGACGCCCAGTCCCCCCGCGATTGGTTCTTGGGGGAGGTGGCTCACGCGACCCTGGTGCTGGACCGTGCCCGAAATGCGAAGGTGCTCGGGGTGTTCTCCTAACAAGACGGACAACAACGTGGACTTACCCGCCCCGTTTCGCCCGACCAAACCGACCTTCTCACCATTGCCGACCGTGAAGGAAACGGGCTCAAGAATACGTCGCGCGCCAATCTCTATACCCAAATCTCGAACTATGAGCATTTAGCGTCCTAAGAGCTCAGCGGCGTTCGTCAGCTCGTCTCGGAACTGGGGGTGGGCGATCGAGATCATCGCGCGGGCCCGCTCCTTTACCGTCAACCCGCGTAAGTCCGCCGCACCGTATTCGGTGACGACGACCCCCGTTAGGTGACGAGGCGTCGTGACGACCGAGTGGGGGAACATGTCTCCAATGATACGGCTCTTTGGTTCTCCTGCGACGAGGCAGGTCGACTGGAGGCAGATGAGCGACGTGTGCTCGAGCGAGAGGCTCGTCCCCTCGACAAAATCCATGTGACCTCCAACACCCGAATACTGACGAGGTCCAATGGTGTCGGCGATGATCTGACCTTGGAGATCGACCTCCAAAGCAGAGTTGATCGAGACCATACGCCGGTTCTTCGCGATCACCGACGGATCGTTGACGTAGGAGACTGGCGCGAAACCCACTTTCGGGTTTTCGTGCAGATAGTCGTAGAGTTCGTTCGACCCGAGAGCAAACGTCGTCACCGAGACTCCCTGGTTTTGTCCCTTGCGCTCGTTGGACACTTTGCCCGCCACACTCAATTGGTACAGACCGTCGGTGAACATCTCAGAATGAATGCCGTAGTCTCCACCGTCGCGCCTCACGAGGGCTTCTGCGACCAGGTTGGGTACCGCTCCGATGCCGGTTTGCAGCGTCGTGCCGTCCTTCACGAAGGTCGCGGCGTGTTCGGCGATTGCGGCGTCTTCGTCGGTTCCCGGATCTCGACCCAACACGGTTGGATGTTCATCTGAGAATACGACGACGTCGATGTCCTCGAGTGCGATCTCGTTGCAAAAGCCAGAGAGCGCCCGCGTGCGCGGAAAGTGTGGCGAACACTCAACTATCAAAAGTCGATGAGGATCACGGCCTGCGGCGAGAAATTCTTCCAGATGTGCTCCGTTATAGAGCGACAGACTGACGTTTCCGCGTGCGTCGGGCATCGATCCCTGCATCATCATCACGCGCGGGGCGAGGTGCTGGATGAGAAGTCCGTAGTGGCGAAAGAACGAAGGAACGAACTGAATGTCGGCCCCGTGGGATTGGTAGTGACGCTCACCCCCGCCATAGAAGCTGGCGCGGTAGTGCACGTTGGGGTGCATGAAGACGTCGTACACACCCAAAATCAGTCCGCCACTCAGCGTCAGATCCAGCCAGTCGTCACGCCTGGAGAGTTCTTTCAAGAGACCAGCGGGTGTCGAGGTCACCAGACCGAGACCAATGGTGTCAGTGGGGTGGACAAGGGCGACGGCGTCTTGCGCGCACAGTTCTTGAGCCCCCATCGAATCATTCTGCCCGAAATCATCATCTGTGACACGATGTTGGGGTGAGCGAGACCATGTGGATTGACGTTTGGAGTGACGTCGTCTGTCCGTTTTGCTACTTGGGTACCCGCCAGTTAGCCAGCGCACTTTCGAACTTCGAACATCGAGACGCAATAAAGATTCGACACCGCGCCTTCGAACTTGATCCCCTGGCGCCGCTCGATTCCAATGCCCCGTTAGCCGAATTGTTGGCCAAAAAGTACTCCATGCCCGTCGAACGAGCGAGGGCGTTGAATGAGCGACTCGAAGGAGAGGCCGCTGCCCTGGGGATGACGTGGTCAATGCTCACGGCTCGACCCGCGAACACTTTTGACGCACATCGACTGATCGCCCTTGCCCAGAACCAGCAGAAGGGCGCACAGATGAGCGAGCGACTCTTTCGCGCGTACTTCAGCGAGGGCGAACTCGTGAGTGATCACGCAGTCCTTGAAACGTTGGCGAACGAAGTGGGAGTTGAGAGCGCTCACGCACTCTGGTCCGGTGATCTCTACGCTGACGAGGTGCGTCGCGATGAAGAGGCGGCGCGAGAACTCGGTATCAGTGGTGTACCGTCACTGCTGATCGACGAGAAATTCATGGTTGTCGGCGCGCAAGGAGCGCAACACATTCTCGAGACCTTGAATCGAGCATGGGCTCGTCGAGCCGCGTTCTAACCCTCAGCGGGAACGACGGCCGCGGTGGCGACCGAATGGCCTTCATCGAGATTCATAACCCGTACGCCCGTTGCGTCGCGCCCTTGTGACGAAACCTCGCGCACTGGGGTGCGAATCAAAACGCCGCCGCTTGAGGCGAGCAGCACCTCATCACTGAGATTTACCATGAACGCCGCCACCACGAAACCTCGAGCCGCGGTGAGCTTGATCGCCCGCACACCTTGTCCCCCTCGACCCTGTGGATTGAACCGCTCGATCTTCACGCGCTTGCCAAAACCGGTGTCGGTAACCAGAAAAAGATCTGCGTCATCGCGGACCACATCGAGTGAGATCGCCTTGTCGTCTTCCTTCAATTTGATGCCCCGAACACCGGTGGAGTCACGTCCGACTTCGCGAACCTCTTCTTCATTGAAACGTATGGACATGCCCCGATAGGTGACGACCATCAACTCGTCGTCGCCGCTCGTGGGTACCACGCGCACCACCTCGTCGTTCTCGCGCAATTTGATCGCGATCCAGCCTTCTCGACGCGACTTGTCGTACTCACTGAACGCCGTCTTTTTGACGGTGCCGTCCGCAGTGGCGAACACCAGAAACTTGTCGACGGGAAAATCGAGCGTCGAGACGATCGCCTGGATCTTCTCGTTGGGCTGAAGGTTGAGCAGGTTGACTATCGCCGTACCCTTGGCGGTGCGATCCTTGATGGGGATCTCGTGGCCTCGGAGTCGAAACACCCGTCCTCGATTGGAGAACAGCAGGAGGTACGCCAGCGTGCTGGTATGCACGATCTGTTCGACAAAGTCCTCATCTCGAAGTTTGGCCCCCTGGACGCCTCGCCCGCCGCGACCTTGCACGCGAAACGAGTCGGCGGCGCTCGACTTCACGTAGCCCGCTTTGGTCATGGTGATGACGATTTCTTCGTCCTTGATCAGGTCTTCGACACCGAGTTCGCCGGGATCATTGACGATCTGGGTGACTCGATCATCGGCGAATTTGTCTCGAACCGCGGCGAGTTCCTCGGCGATCACCGCGCGCAACTTGATGTCGCTGTCGAGGATTGATTTCAGTTCGGCGATCGTTTCGCGTAACTTGGCCATCTCCTCTTCGAGCTCCGTACGTCCGAGCTTCGTGAGTCGACCGAGTGTCATGTCCAAAATGTGATTGGCCTGCTCTTCGCTGAACGAGAACGGAGCCGCCATCAAGGCGCTGCGCGCCGCGCCGCGATCGTCGGAACCGCGAATCGTTGCGATCACCTGATCGAGCATGTCGATTGCCTTCAGCAAACCTTCGACGATGTGCGCTCGCGCCTCGGCCTTACGTAAGCGGAATTGCGTACGTCGAGTGACGACCTCCACTTGGTGCAAGATGTAATGGATCAACACTTGGGCGAGATTGAGAGTTCGAGGTACGCCGTCGACGAGCGCCAGCATGTTCACCGCAAACGTCGTCTGCAGGGACGTATTCTTGTAAAGCTTGTTGAGCACGACGTTCGCGTTCGCGTCACGCTTCAGGCGAATGACTAAACGTGACTTGCGACCCGCCGAGTCGTTCTGCATCGCGGCGATTCCGTCGAGTTCGCCATTCTTCACGAGGTCATAGATCTTCTCCTCGATGGACTCAACCGATACCTCGTAGGGGAACTCGGTGATCACAATGCGCGTGTCGCGACCAGATTCCTCGATCTCGGCGACGGCACGCATCTTGATCGATCCACGTCCCGTTCGATAGGCGTCAAGAATCCCCTGTCGTCCAAGGATCTGCGCGCCGGTCGGAAAATCTGGTCCCTTCACGAAATCCATAAGGTCATCGGGCGTCGCCTCGGGATTCGCCAAAAGGTGCAAGGTGGCGTCGATGACCTCGCCGAGATTGTGCGGTGGGATCTTGGTCGCCATTCCTACCGCGATACCTTGGGAGCCGTTAACCAGGAGATTTGGAAAGCGCGACGGCAGCACGGTTGGCTGCTGGGTCGAATTGTCGTAATTCGGTTCGAAATCGACGGTCTCTTCGTCAATCGAATCGAGCATCTCGAGTGACAATGGCGCCAGGCGACACTCGGTGTAGCGCATCGCGGCCGCACCCTCGTCAGGCCCGGTACCGCCAAAGTTCCCGTGACCACTGATGAGCGGATGGCGCATTGAAAAGTCCTGAACCATTCGAACGAGAGCGTCATAGATCGCACTATCACCGTGCGGGTGGTAGGTACCCATCACTTCACCGACCACTTTGGCGCACTTCGCGTACGGACGATCAGGTCGAAGACCTTGATCGAACATCGAATACAAGATTCGACGATGCACGGGCTTCAAACCGTCGCGCACGTCGGGTAGTGCTCGCGAGACAATCACCGACATGGAGTACTCGAGGAACGATCGTTCCATCTCAAGATTTATTTCAATGGGCTCGATGTAACCAAGTACTACGTCGTCTTCTGGTGTATCGGAACCGGAGTTCGAAGTCTTTTTCGCCATTATTCCTTCTTCCTAGATGTCTAGGAATCGAACGTCTTTCGCGTTGGTCTGAATGAAGTGTCGGCGCTGGGGGACATCATCACCCATGAGGATCGAACACACCTCGTCCGCGAGCGCCGCCTGCTCCACCGTAATTTGCAACAAGGCGCGCTTGGAAGGATCCATCGTCGTGTCGCGAAGCTCATCAAAATCCATCTCCCCCAGTCCCTTCAGTCGCTGGAAGTCATTTTTGTGAGTCGGGTTCTCGACGAGGAACGCGGCCTTGGCGACGTCATCGCGCAAATACACCTTGTCTTTACCGACCAGCGTCGAGTAGAGCGGTGGTTGCGCCACGTAGACGTGTCCGTTGTTCACCATCTCGGTCATCTGTCGAAAAAAGAAAGTCAGTAGAAGGGTGCGGATATGACTTCCGTCAACGTCAGCGTCGGCGAGCAGGATGATCTTGTCGTAGCGAACTTTCGTGACGTCGAAGTCGCCTTCCACACCGGCGCCGATGGCTGAGATGAGCGCTTGGATCTCGGTGTTCTTTAGGATTTTGTCCGACCGAGCTTTTTCGACGTTGAGAATCTTGCCGCGTATGGGCAAGATCGCCTGGTTGCGGGGGTTTCGAGCGTCCTTCGCCGAACCACCGGCGGAATTACCTTCGACAATGAAGAGTTCGCACTCGCGAGGATTATTGGACGAACAATCGACGAGTTTGCCGGGGAGTCCCGCTCCGTCAAGGGCGCTCTTGCGCCTCGTGAGGTCGCGGGCGTGTCGCGCCGCCATTCGCGCCCGCGAAGCCTGCACGGCCTTGGCGACGATCTGGCCCCCTTCGCGCGGATTTTCTTCGAGCCAGTCCGCGAGCTTTTCGTTGGTCGCGCGCTCCACGAGTGAACGAATTGAGACGTTGCCGAGCTTGCCTTTGGTCTGTCCCTCGAATTGCGGAGCGGCGAGTTTCACCGAAACGATTGCGGTGAGGCCTTCGCGAATGTCCTCACCCTGTAGGTTCTCATCCTTTTCCTTTAGGAGGTTGCGCTTTCGTGCGTAGCGATTGACGACGTTGGTGATGGCCTTTCGAAAGCCCTCTTCGTGCATGCCACCTTCAATTGTCGCAATGCCGTTCGCGAATGAATGGATACTTTCGTAGTAACCGGTGTTCCACTGGAAAGCAATCTCGACCTCTTGTCCCTCTTCGGACTGTTCGTAGGAGCCGACTTTTCGAAAGAGTGACTCCTTCGCGTTGTTGAGATGGCGAACGTAGTCGACGATGCCCCCGTTGTACTTGAACGTCTCTTTTGCTTCACGACCCTTGCGCAGATCCTCGAAACGAATCTCGAGACCGCGGTTGAGAAACGCCATGATCTGGAGACGCTCGAGAATTGTTTGGGCGCGAAAATCCACCTCTTCGAAGATCGTTGGATCCGGAGTGAACGTCACCGTCGTACCCGTTCGCCCGCGCGGCGCCGGTCCGGTAACTTTCATTTTTCCTACCGGCTTACCGCCGTTTTTGAAAGTCAGCGCGTGACGATTGCCGTCACGGTCAACCTCGAGCACGAGTTCTGTCGAGAGTGCGTTGACGACTGAGACGCCGACACCGTGTAATCCACCCGACACCTTGTAGCCACTGCCACCAAACTTTCCACCCGCGTGAAGCACCGTCAACACAATCTCCGCTGCTGACTTGCCCGGATAGTTGGGATGATCTTCCACCGGGATCCCGCGTCCGTCGTCGACAACCCGACAACTCCCGTTGGCCAGAATCGTGACGTCAATTCGCGTACAGAAACCGGCCATTGCCTCGTCGACGGCGTTGTCAACCACTTCCCATACGAGGTGGTGCAGTCCGGCGGGACCAGTTGATCCGATGTACATTCCTGGGCGCACCCGAACAGGTTCGAGGCCCTCTAATACGGTGATATCTCCGGCTTCGTAGCTGGGTGTTCCCTTGGACTTCTGGGCCACGAAGGATTCCTTTCGGTAGCGATTTTGGGCGACTTTTGCGCCTCGAATTACAACATTTCGGCCTTAGTATCCTACCCGTTTTGGCGTATCTTCCAAACCCCAACGGTCGGATTAGGTGTCCAAAACGACGTTGTTTACGCGCTCATCAACACCGTTCGAATGGACGTCGGTGCTCGATCGCCGAGGGACGAAAACCCACGGAGTATCGACTCCTGTTCACTCGTAATTCGCTGCGCGAACGCACCTGAAGGGACTCCGATCAACAAGACGCCATTCTTGATGAATTCAGGACGACAACGTTCGGCGAGAACCGGATGAACCACCGTGGGCCAGATCTGGCGAATCTCGTCGATGACTCGTAGGTCGACCTTTCGCAGTCGCCCCGCTACCGCATTCAAGAGTTCGCTCAACGAGTATGGGGAGTCGTCGGTGTTCTTCACAGAACCTCGTTATCGAGCTCGATGATCACCGCGGGACTGAGAGAATTCGGCAGCGGAGAGGCAGTGGTTACGAGCGTCTGACCTACTGGCAGGAGTCGAAGGAGTTGTTCACTACGAACCGGGTCGAGTTCGCTGAATACATCATCGAGCAGCAGGAGTGGGTCGAGGCCACGTTGTTGGTGCACGAGCTCGTGGCCCGCGAGTCGCAGAGCTAATGCGAGTGAACGTCTGTTCGCCTTGTGAAGCTTGTCGTCGCGCGTCACGATGATCAAGACTGAGCGCGATGTCGTCTCGCTGTGGTCCAAGTGTTGAGTGTCGACGATAGAAATCCTCGCGCTCGACGTCTCGCAACGCACTCAGTAGTTCACCCGTCCAGGATTTTTCGTAGTGCACCCCGACGTCACGAGTGTTTTTTGCTATCTCTTGGTAATAGTGCGTGACCAGTGGAGAAAGTCTTGTAATCAACCGCACTCGAGCTTCGACCAATCGTTCACTGGCCTCACAGAACTCCTGATTCCATACGTCTAGTTCGCTACGTTGGGATGCTGATGGTCTCTCGTCCTCAATCGAACGAAGTACGGCGTTCCGTTGACTGAGAACCTGGGTGAAACGCTCGATGCGTCACCTGTTGCTAGGTCGACATCGGTTAGAAGGTTGGTGAGAAAACTTCTTCGCTGCTCTGGACCTTGTCGCACGATGTCGACACCTTCGGGAGTAAAAACTGTAAGAGGCAAAACTTCAGATAACGAAGCACGTGACTGAGGTCGTTGACCATTGACAATCATCTTCTTGGTGGTGTTGCGAACACCTTTCGTGAGGGTGAGGTCGACTTGGATCCGCCGCTCTTGTTGGTAGAGGATCCCGTGCACTTCGGCGAGGTGGGCGCCGCTTTTGATCATGTCCCCCGCCACACTGGTTCGAAACGAAGATGCGGTGGCTAGTGCAAACACGGCCTCTAGGACCGATGTTTTCCCTGTTCCATTGGGCGAAAGGAGGACGGTGACCGCATCGGGGTCTGGTTTAAACGTAAGTTCTTGAAAGAGCCGAAGTCTCTGAGGGTTAGTTCGTGGAGGCCCACGATGGTCGTCCCACTACTGGACGCGAACAGGCATCAAGAGGTAGCGAAACCTCGCGTCATCTACGCCGTGAACCATCGCTGGACGCACGGAGTCTGACACCTCAAGGACAACCTCGTCGCCCGGAACCGCCTCAATCCCATCGATAAGAAAGCTGGGATTGAACGCAATGGTGATCTCTTCGCCGTTGTAGTCAGCGTCGACATTATCCTCGACGTCGCCTGCATCGTGGCTTTGAGTGCGAATCTCAACGAACTTGTCTCCCATCGTCAGACGAACCGATGATGTTGAATCCTTGGCGAGCAGCTTCGCTCGCCGTAGTGATGTGAGAAGAGTGTCTTTGGCGATCCTCAGTTGATTTGGATACGAGGCTGGAATCAACTGCAGCACTGACGGATAATTCCCGTCGATAAGGCGAGAGGCGATTGTTGTTGTTCCCACAACGAAACAAATCTCTGCGTCGGTGAGTGTGACACCAATTTCAGCGTCATCAGTTGGGTTTGACACAGCCCGTTGCAATTCTTGAAGGGCACGCGCGGGAACCAATAGGTCTTGGGTTCCACCAATTCCCTTCACTCCTGGTACGTCGCGGACCGCAAGTCGGTAGGAGTCGGTTGCGATGAGTCGAAGCATTCCTTCGTCTGTGGTGAACAAGACACCTGTGAGTAGGGGTCGCGCGTCGTCGTTCGCCGCTGCTCGAACCACCTGATTAAGACCTTGGATCAAATCGTTCGCGGGAACGAGAGTCAATGTTCCAGTAATTGGTGGAAGATTTGGATAGTCAGCGACCACGAACGTACGTAGGGAGAATTTTGCCCGTCCGAGTGATATCTCTACGTTTTCTTCACCACTCGAAACAGTTACGGCCCCCGCCTCAAGTGAACGTACGGCATCAACGATGAGCCGTGCCGGAACCACTGTTGATCCATCCTCGTGGCCAATTACGTCAACCGTTGTTCGAACGGTGATATCAAGGTCCGTTCCAGTCACTGTAAGTTGATTACCGACGAGATTTAGAAGAATTCCTGAGGAAGCGCCAATAAGACGTGTCGCAACAACTCGACTCGCAGCACTCAATGCTTCAACAAGAATGTCCCGCTCGGATTTAAACTTCATGAAACTGCCTTTCTTTACTGCTGAGGTTATGGTGTCTTTTGTGTGTTGAGAAGTGTTAGTAGTAGTAGGTCTGTGGATATGTGGATATCTTTGTAAAACCCCTGGTTAGTGGGACCAAAATAAAACACCATCCTCACACATCTTTGTAATAACTGTCTCAACTCTACGGGTTCAACTTTCGAGTTCTGTGTGTTGTGAAGGTTTTGTGAACGAATTTCAACAAGCAAGACCCCAAACTACACACAACTTATTCCCTACCATCCCCCTGTAATCGTCGCTTGAGTTGATTGATCTGAGCTAACAACTCACCATTCACCGCCAGTTGATCCTTGATCTTTTCAACACCACTAATAACAGTTGTGTGGTTTCGCCCGTCGAATATTCTCGCGATCATTGGATACGAGTAGTTGTCGAGAAGATCTCGAATGAGATACATCGCCACGTGACGAGCGTGAACAAGAGGACGAAGTCTCTTTGAGCCCCGCACGTCTTCTACCGAGAGACCATAAAAATCTGAAACAACCGCGAGAATTGTCTCCGGCTTCAAAATGATTTGCTCTTGACCAAGGTTTGTCAGGTGGTGCTTCGCGAGTTCCAATGAAATTGGTTCTTGACGCAAATTGGCGAACGCTCGCAACATGGTGATCGATCCCTCGAGCTCTCGAATGTTGTCACGCACCCGTTGGGCGATCCACTCAGCGACGTCGCCTGGTAAAGCAATTCCTTCACGTTCGGCCTTCGAACGAAGAATCGCGATTCGTGTCTCAAGGTCTGGTTGGTCAATCTCCGTAACGAGACCTTGAAGGAGTCGGCTTCGAAATCGTTCCTGAAGACCCGCAAATCTCGCGGTGAACGATCAGAGGTGAGGACAATCTGCTTGCCTTCACCATGAAGGGCGTTGTAGGTGTGAAATATTTCCTCGTGGAAGGTCTCACCACGAGTTTCCATGAACTGAATGTCATCAATTAACAAGACGTCGTTCTCGCGGTACCGATCATGGAGCGCCAATTGAGTTCGTGTTTGAATCGCGCGAATGAAGTCGTTCAAGAATGTTTCGGTTGAGACGTAGAGAACCTTGCGACCCGGGTAGTTCTCTTGTACGTAGTTGCCAATCGCGTGGAGTAAGTGTGTTTTGCCGAGACCTGAGTTTCCATAGATCATGAGCGGGTTGTACGCCCGACCTGGAGTCTCAGCGACCGACTGGGCAGCGGCAAAGGCGAGGCGGTTCGATGATCCTGGAACGAATGAGTCAAAAGTCATTCGTGGATCAAGGCGAGCGGGACGATCGACGCTCGGCGAGAACGTCATCGCGGGTGTGGATGAATTCGAGGAGTCGTCCACCGGTTCGTTATCCGTGGCGCTAGGCGTGTCACTCACCGTTAACGAGACCGTCACGTCCGCGCCAACTAACTGCTGGGCTTGTTCGGTGATGAAAGGGAGAAATCGCTGTTGAATTCGCTGGAGCTGAATTTGATTCGGCGCGCCAATGACGAGCTGCTTATCGTGGTAATCCACAAGGTGAAGTGTGTTAAGTCCAGCCGCCCACGTCGCTTCAGAAGCGTTGCCGCGTAAGGAATCACGCAGGGCAATCCGAATCTCCTCCCCACTCTGCACAATCTTCCTCCACAGACCCAAATCAACGTTATCCACAAGCTACGAAACCCAACAATTGGGACAAACGTGACTCGGGGAGAGTCACCATACACCCATTTTCGTCTCCATGCCGAGGGGGTCGGTGGGTCGGGTAAGATTTGTCCCAGCAGCGCGCCAGCGACCTCCAGGAGGTACCGCGAAGCGCATTTTGTATTTTTGAGAAGAGGATTTTGTGAAGCGTACCTATCAACCCAATAAGCGAAAAAGGGCTAAAACGCACGGTTTTCGTGCGCGTATGCGCACTCGAGCTGGTCGTGCCGTCCTAAAGGCCCGTCGCAACAAGGGCCGTCACCAACTGACGGTCTAAGGCGGTGCCCGGTCGGGTTCGGACCCGACGGCAGTTCGCACTTTTTGCCACGCCAACGCGACGAGGTCAAAGTGGGCCACTACGAATCAGTTTTGTGGCTCAAGATGGCGCTCGCGAGGCTGAAGTGGCCTATGCGATCAGTCGAAAGGTCGGGAACGCGGTTCATCGAAACCGTATTCGACGACAACTCCGGGCGCTCATCGACGACCTTGAACCTCAACCGGAATCTGGTTTATACCTGATCAAATGCGGTTTAGAGACAGGAAAGCTATCTTACGATGAACTTCAACACCACCTCCACCAAGCGATGGGCCGAGCCGGTGCCCTCTAATTCCTCAACCGCAACGCGAGTTCTTACGGCTCTATCAGGGGTTACCGTAATTTGACGGCGGGGCGTGTGTCTCCATGTCGCTTCTATCCATCTTGTTCGCAGTACGCCCTTGAGGCGGTACAAGAACACGGTGCGGCGAGGGGTGGCCTCCTCGCGGTGCGTCGAATTAGTCGGTGCCGCCCCTTTGGTCCACATGGTGTGGACCCCGTTCCAGAGTCAAAGAAAATGAGGAGTCAGTCATGAAGTCCTTGAGTCACGACATCGGTAGCATTTTCCAGCCGATTTTTCACCTTTTTGGTTGGATTCTTGCCTTTTGCTACGGGTTGATTCCGAACTACGCCATCGCGATCGTGATGCTCACGATCATCATCATGGGGGCCTTGACGCCGTTCACGATCAAGAGCACGAAATCCATGATGGCTATGCAAAAACTTCAGCCGGAGATCAAGAAACTCCAGCAGAAATACAAGGGCCCTGAGAATCGTCAGTTGTTGAACGACGAAATGATGAAGCTGTACAAGGCCGAGGGCGTCAATCCCATTGGTGGATGTCTTCCCGTGTTGCTCCAAGCCCCATTCCTATTCATTTTGTATAGCGTTATCAAGGGCCTCGCCAACAAGGTGATGGTTGGCAAAGTGCTTAAGTCGGCGCCGCGCTACATACCCACGTCTTCGAAGATGTACCACAACCTTAAGGCATCTGGCGGTTTGATCAGGGCCTTTGGTATGGATCTCAACCTGAAGCCGTTCAGCTCTCACGGTTCGTTCGTCGCGGCGATCCCGTTTTTCGTCTTCGTGGCCGTTGCGGTTGCTCTGCAGTACTTCCAGATGGCGCAAATGAATAACAGGAATCGCAAGACTGGTCAGGCGATGCCGAGTCAACAACTCATGATGCAGCGCTTTCTCCCGGTTATTTTCGCATACTTTTATCTGATCATTCCGGCCGCAGTAGTCCTGTACATGATTATTTCCACACTTATTCGTATAATTACTCAGGATTTGATGTTCCGAGCGGGAGTCACGAATCCCCACAAGGGAGCGATCATTGCCGGCATCTGAAGCGAAGCCTGGAGCTGAGGTTGAAGCAAAACCTTCAACGATCAAGCCACCCGCTACGAAACCACCGGTCGTGAGGCCACAACAACAGACTCGCTCGCGTTCGAAGCGGAAAAGAAAGCTCGTTAGCCCATGGATTGGGTAGAAACTACAGGAAAAAATCGATGAGGCCACTGATCGAGCCCTCGCCCACCTCGGTGTTCACCGGGATGATGCGGAGATCGAGCTCCTCCAGGAGCCAAAAGCCGGGATGTTTGGTCGGGTACGCGGCGAAGCGCGCGTTCGCGCGCGCGTTCGGCCATCGGGACCGCGTCCTAAAAGATCGCGCCGTTCAGGAGGTCGTGAGGATCGGCCAAGAAGTCCTGGTCCCCAAGGGTGAAAAGTCCCGATCGGGACGACCCGCAACAGGCGAGGATTCCAAGAAGGACAAAGAAAAGGGCGTCGGTCCCAAGCGTCCGAAGACGGATTCACCCAAGGGCGGCCCACGCAAGGAAAAAGTCTCTATGAAGGAGGACACTATGGCTGAAGGAATTTCCCTGGCCGAACAAGGTTCGATCGCGAAGGAGTTCCTCGAGGGACTTCTCGCGTCGATGAACATTAAGGCTGAGGTTTCAGTGAAGGAATTGGACTCCGAGACAGTGGAATTGGCTGTGAATGCTGATCCCCCCCACTGAACTGGGAGTCCTTGTTGGCCCTCGCGGTACGACCCTGCAAGCTCTGCAGGAAGTGACTGAACAGTAGTCCAGTCCAAGAGTCCCGCGCGAACAGATCGGATTTTGGTGGATGTTGCCCAATATCGCGAGCGCCGAGTTGCGGCGCTCTGTCGTTTTGCGGCGCAGGTGGCTCAAGAAGTGGTTGAAACTGGCGAAGAAAGGGCACTCGAACCAATGTCGGCAGCGGATCGAAAGGCGGTCGACGATGCGCTCACCGAGAATTCAGCGGTCGTGACCAGGTCTGAAGGTGAAGAGCCTCGTCGCTTCGTCGTGGTTGCGCCGGCATAGCTGAAAGTGACCAGCGTTTGGCTATCGCGTGCCCTTCGAGGAGTCGAGGGCACGCGGCCACTTGGGGACCAGGACTCATAGAACCTCATATCGCCCACGCACTGGGTTTCGCGAGGTGTTGGGGAGGATCGTTTCAACTCTCAACCTTCAAGTTTCGTAGATCTTGGCAGCGGCGGAGGGTTACCGGGCTTAGTTTTACTGGAGCATTGGGATTGCGGCGGACTTTCTTGTCGACTCAATGGTCAAACGTACAAAATTCCTCGCTGAGGTGTTGACCTGGCCGACGCACCAAGAAACGCACACGTGGTAACTGGCCGAATCGAAGAAGTTGCCCGTGAAGCGACCTATGATTCAGTGTTTGACCTGGTCACAGCCCGTTCTTTTGGGCTATCAGCCGTGGTCGCGGAATGTGGTGTGCGGTTCTTGAAGATTGGTGGAGTTCTAGTGGTCTCGGAGCCACCCGAGGATGACGATAGTGGTCGCTGGAATCCCCAGATGATCGATCAACTAGGACTTAAAGATGAAGGCAGGGTTCGAAATCAGGCAGCGTACCGAGTTTTGAGAAAGATTCGCGATACACCCGAACAGTATCCCAGGGGGATCGGTATTCCAAAGAAACGGCCGCTGTTTTTAAACAAGTGTTTCACGTGAAACAATCGTCCTCGACTTGGATCACCGAACGTGGATTCTTAGGCTCGCTGACGTCGGTCTCGCAAGAATGTTTCACGT
>CAWICL010000056.1:0-25312 GCA_963834545.1 uncultured Acidimicrobiaceae bacterium
ATGAATCGCCTTGGTCGGCTCCCGTAACGACTGGCGATCATCCCGATCAGCGAGGGATCAGCGATGGCGGCTGAGTTCACTGAAACGCGGTCCGCACCGGCTTCGATGATGCGCGACGCGTCTTGCACGTTGCGCACTCCGCCACCGACGGTGAAGGGAATCTCGAGCACGTCGGCCACTTGGGCGACGACTGAGGTCATGGTCTGGGTGTCGTCGGGTGTCGCCGCGATATCCAAGAAAACGAGTTCATCAGCTCCTCCCTCGCTGTAGTGCGACGCGAGCTGGACGGATCGCCCACGTCGCAACAACGAAACTCACACCCTTCACGACGCGACCGTTCGCGACGTCGAGGCAAGGAATCAGGCGAGGGAGAGGCATCGCTCAAGAAACTGAAGACCGGCGGCACCACTCTTCTCAGGGTGGAACTGAACGCCAGGATGATCCGTGTTGCACCGCCACCGTCAAACCGTCAGAAGTCGCCACCGCACGAGGTGAGACACCCACGAAACTGTGGGCGAAATAGAACGCTTCGTCCCACGGCTCAACGTTGGCCCAACCCAGTCGAGGGACTCGCTCGCTGTGCAGGCGCACCACGGTGCCTTCAAGGAGACCGAGGCATTCGACGCCACCATCCTCTTCACTGTTCTCAAGTGCCAATTGCATGCCTAGACAGATACCGAGCAGGGGTCCACCCGCCTGAAAACGAGCCCGAAGCGACTCGGCGGCATTGGTTTCATTGAGATGAGTCATCGCACTGCGCGCCGAGCCAACACCGGGCAAGACAACAAACGCTGCCGCTTCTATGCGTTCTGGCTCGCTCGAGACCTCACTCGTTCGTCCGAGGTGCGCAAGCGCCGCGCGCACGGAGCGCTATTGCCCGCTCCGTAGTCGACGACGACGACTTCGCTGATAACGAACCTTTGGTCGATCGAACTAGACCACCGTCACGCGCCAGTGCTTGTGCCAAGGCTCGTCCACGGCCTTGAAAGCTGCTTCGGCGACGTGGTGATCGTTCTCGCCGCTCGCGGTGACGTGAAGTGTGATTCGCGCAGTCTGCGCCAAGGATTCGAAGGCGTGTGCGGCCATGCCTGGGTCGGGCGAGATGGAAATGTCCGCGGTGGCGCGACCCGAAAGATCAACCACGGCGTGAGCGAGCGCCTCGTCCATCGGCACACGTGCTTCGCCGTAACGAGTGAGACCACGGCGATCGCCGAGGGCTTTGTCGAGCGCTTCGCCAAACGTACGCATCATGTCTTCGACGGTGTGGTGCTCACCCGGTCTCGAGGTCACCGACGCCCTCGAGACGAAGGTCCGCCCCCATGGAACGCCAACTGTTGGAGCATGTGATCGTAGAAGCCTGACCGGTGCTCACAAAGACGCGCCCTTGCCCGTGACGCGCAAGCGCACGTTGAGCAGTGTCTCGGCCGTGGCTCGCCGATAACGCAAGAAATCTGACGGCACGGGCGTGCCGGTAAGTTCCGCGCGTAAGGCGTCGAGCAAGACGTTGTCGTCGAGTTCGTCTACACTGACACGTAGACCCTCCGCGAAGGCACGAACCACCACGCCGAGGGAAGCAACCGGTCGACGATCTCTGGGGATTGGACATTGGAATGAAGAGGAATTCGCGAACGAGTGGCGTCGCCTCGAGTCCGAGCACCGCGAGTTCCTTTGCGAGCCGCTCACGCTCTTCGATCTGGGCACGGACGTCGAGCGGATTGTCGAGTGCGGCGAGGGCCAGACTCGCCGATAGCGACGAGCCGAAAGCGGCGCCTGGCGAGAGGTGATGACCGCGATGAGTCTCGGGCGAAGCAATGGCGTAGCCCACGCGCGCACCCGCCAAACCGTAGGCCTTGGAGAACGTACGGAGAATGATCGCACCATCGGCAACGCGATCGAGCGCGTCGACACCGGCGTAGTGGGCGTACGCCTCGTCGATGACGAGTTGACCCTCGTCTCGGGGATGTCAGGCAATTCGCCCGTCGGGTTGTTCGGCCGACAGACGAACACGAGGTCGGCCGTCACCGCGTCATCCACATCGTGGCGCCCGCCATGACGGCGGCGAAAATTGATACATCGAGTACGAACCGACGGCACCGTCCGCGACGGTCCCGTCTTCGGCGAACATCCGCGCCAGCAACACGATGAACTCGTCACTGCCCGCACCAACGCGACATGATCGATCCGAGACGCGTGGCACTCGGCGATCGCGGCGCGCAACGGTGGTAGCGTCCGCGGTCGTACTCGTTGACATCGGCGAGTGCCCGGGCCAGCGCCCTGGCCGCGCGCTGCGCGGGAGGCGTCGCGGCGCGTTGCCGTCGAAGACGGAGAATGTCGCGAGGGTCCAGACCCATCCGTCAGCGGCGATGACGCTCGTTGGAGGGCGGCCATTGATACGCCTCGAGCGCGACGCGACGGTTCATCGTCGTGCAGTTCGCTTGTGCGCTGGCATGTCCTCGAGTTCAGCCAGTGCTTCAATGGTCGGCGCCAGGCGCTCGAGGCCTTCCTTCGTCACGCGTTGGACCGTGACGGTCTTCATAAACGCTTCGAGTCCGAGACCACCAGTAGAACGCGACCATCCCCCGGTCGGTAACACGTGATTTCCTCCCGTGGCGTAGTCGCCCGCGGGAACCGGAGAGTACGGTCCAACGAACACCGCACCCGCGTTGCGTATTCGATCCGCCAGTGACTCGGCTCGTTCACCCAACAGAGCAACGTGCTCGGCGGCGAACCCCTCCACTTCGGCGAGCGCCGCCTCCAGATCATCACCGACGCGAACGATGAAACCACGTGAATCGGGACCGTGTTCCATCTGGGCGGCAATCTCTTGTTGGATCAACTCTTCGTCAACGCCAATATCAGCCACCACCACGATCTCACTTGGTCCCGCAGGAAGATCAATCGCGACGTCTCGACTGACGAGCAGTTTGGCGGTGTTGACCGCTCCCACCCGGCCCAAAAATCTTGTCGACCGGAGCAATCGATTCGGTGCCGTAGGCCATCGCGGCAATGGCCTGGGCCCCACCAACCGCCCACACCTCGTCAATGCCGAGCAACGCCGCGGCGGCGGCAACGGCCGGAGCACCACTCGGTGGCGTGCACACGACAATACGTTCGACACCGGCGACTTGGGCGGGCACCGCACCCATGATCAGTGATGACACGAGACCTTTGGGCACGTAAATACCGACCGATCGAAGTGGCGTCCACCGGCGCTCGAGCGTCACGCCAGGTGACACTTCGAGCATGAGGTCCGCGGGGCGCTGCGCCGCGTGCCAGGTTCGAACGGACTGCGCGGCGTCAAGAATTGCTGCGGTAGGTACGTCACCGTAGGCGACCGCGCGCTCGGGCTTGTCCGATGTCGTCGCGTCAAATAATTTGGACCATTCAACGAGGGCGACGTCACCTCGGTCACGAACGTCATTCACGACGTCTTCGATACTGAACGTCCGGCTCGTCGTTACGGGTTTACTCATGGAACCATCCGTTCAACGGGCAGCGTGATGATTGAACTCGCGCCACAGGCTTCTAATTTTGGTAACAACGACCAGATGTCCGAGGCCGGCACCAGAGCGTGCACGGCGACGACGCCTGGCGTTGCGAGATCCATCACGGTTGGCGATCCGCTCGTGGGCAACAGCGCGGTTACATCACTTAAGCGGTCTTTTGACACATTGCACAGCAGGTAGCGATTCGCCCTCGCGTTGATCACGGAGCCCAGCACCGTGGTCAGTGTCTGACGACCCTCGAGGTCGTGAGTGTCACTTCTTCCAACCAGCACCGCTTCGGATTCAAAGAGCGTGCCAATCGAACGCAGCCCGTTCGTGCGAAGAGTCGATCCCGTTGAGACGAGGTCAATGATGGCGTCGGCGAGTCCCAAACGTGGTGAAATCTCCACTGAACCAACGACGCGAACCAAGTCAGCCTTGATACCACGATCCTCGAGCACTTTAGCCGCGATACGCGGGTGCGAGGTCGCGATCCGCCGACCTTCGAGATCATCGATTGTGGTGGCCTTGTCTTCCATCGACACCGCTGCTTGCAGCGAGCACGTGCCAAAGCCAAGGCGTAGAAGAACGTCGACGTCACAGTCGCGTTCGTAGACGAGGTCGAGACCCGTGATCCCACAGTCAACAACACCGTCTTGAACGTATTCGGGTACGTCATCAGCGCGCACGAACAGCAAATCGATGTCAGCGTTGCGACAATGCGCCTGAAGCACGCGTTCTCCCGGTTCTTGGGGTGCGACCCCACTGGCTTCGAGCAAGGACCACGACGGCTCGCGTAGGCGACCCTTGCTCGGTAGGGCCATGGTTAGGCGACGACTCATTTCCGACCTCGTTTCAGGACTTCTTGGTATCCACCTTCTCCGTAGTGCAACCAGTGAGCGACTCGCGTGACCGTCGCCGTCGAGGCACCGGTACGTCGCGAAATCTCCTGATACGGAACCGCCTCGTCAACCAGTCTCGCCACCTGCAGACGCTGACCCATCGCGTCGAGTTCGTTCGTCGTGCACAGATCTCTCAAGAATGCCGCCACCACTTCGGGATCGCGAAGCTTCACGAACGCCGCCACGAGCTCGGCGAATCGTTGTTCGGTATCGGGTAAGGATTCCGCGGGTAGGACTTTGCCACTGGTCATGTTGTTATGCTACCATGCTACTACGCTACTATGCAACTGATTCCCGCCATCGACCTGCTCGGCGATAATGCCGTACGCCTGAAACAGGGAGACTACAACCGCGTCCTCTTTCGCCAGCCCATCGAGAGTTTTATGGCTCGCATCGTGGCGACCAGCCCACCCATGATTCACATCGTCGATCTTCAAGGCGCGAGGGACGGGCAGTTTCGAAGTGACGTCGTTGCGCGCTGTACGAATCTCGCGGGCGCCATTCCTCTTCAAGTTTCGGGGGGAATTCGCAGCATCGAGAGCGCTTCGGGTGCTCTTGATGCGGGAGCGCAGAGGGTCGTCGTTGGTACCGCGGTGTGGGCCTCAACCGATGCGTTGACGGCTTTCGTTGAGGCGCTCGGTGCCCAACTCGTCGTGGCCTTTGACGTGCGACACGGAGAACTCGCGGTACATGGTTGGAAATCGTCCAGCGGACTTCGCGTACACGAGGCTCTTCAACAGTGCCTCAATGCGGGCGTGACTCGACTGCACGTCACCGCCATCCAAAAGGACGGCACGATGCAAGGTCCCGATCTAGATCTCTACCGGCAGGTCTGCGCGAGCGGACTCGCGATCGTCGCAGCGGGTGGCGTACGAGACGAGCACGATGTTGAAGCGCTCGAGAGTGTTGGATGTGAAGCCGCGGTCATGGGACTTGGCTATCTCAAACGAATCGGACTCAATCTCGATAGTTCGTCGTGATTCAAAAGCCCTTTCACTAAAGGGACTTTCTCCTCTACGGAACGCAATCAGACCCACGACAGAATGGAAAAGATTGATTTCGAAAGGATACTCATGAGGCGCAAGACACTAGACCTGATTCTCAACTGGGTCGGCGTACTCCTGACCGTGACGCTACTCGTCGCTGGTGCAGGTTTGATGGTCGGCTACAGCTTTACCAGTTCACAAGTGAAGTCACAATTGCTCGAGCAGAAAGTGTATTTTCCTTAAGAGCGGTGGCCAGGATTACCAGGACCTCGTAGCGGCAAAATTGACGTCGTACGCTGGCAAAGAAGTCCTCACGGGTTCCGAAGCGCAGATCTTTGCTAACGACATCATCGGTGTGGACACCAACGCGATCAGCGGCGGCAAGACGTACGCCCAACTGAGTGCAGCGTCACTGGCTGACCCTTCGAACACGGCTCTCGCCAATCAAGTGAATCTCGTCTTTCGAGGCGACACGCTTCGCGGTCTGCTCTTGAACGCTTATGCCTTTGGATTCATTGGTGTAATCGCCCTCTACGCGGCGATCGCGTCATTCTTGTTGGCCCTCATCATGCTCGTGCTCACGCTGCTCGGCGTGCGACACTATCGCCGAGAGAGCGACCCAGCTGACGTCATCTAAGTAATCGCCTCCCACCAAGAGCCCGGGATCCCCCTCCCGGGCTCTCGTGCTGTATGGACTTGAAAGACGAGTCACGATGTCCTCGCGCTGCGACCTGCTCGCTAGCCTCATCCAGTGCAACGCGTGCAGATCAGTACGAGTCGTGAAACGCTCGTGGGGGCAATGCCGGTGCGACGCGCTTTGCCTCGAAAGGGTCGGCGCATGGTCGGCGCCTGGTGCTTCGCTGACCATCGGGTCCCGCGACTGCCACCAATGAGCACGGTCTTGACATGGACCCCACCCACACGCCGGGCTGCAAACCGTGACCTGGCTTGTCGAGGGTGAAGCCGTTCATCACGACAGTTTGGGTTCTGAACAACTGATCAAACCCGGTCAGCTCAATCTCATGAGCGCCGGCATGGGTGTCGCACACTCAGAAGAGGCGACGGGACACTACGAGGGCACCATTCACGGTGTTCAACTCTGGATTGCTCAGCCCGAAGCGACACGGAACCTCGCGCCAGCGTTCGAGCACCATCGTGATCTTGCCCGCATCGAGAGCGCGGTCGCAGACATTACCGTGCTGATTGGTGAGTTCTCGGGAGTTTCCAGTGCCGCTCGTCGCGATAGCGAACTGGTCGGCGTCGAGATAGTCCTTCGAGGTCCCCAACTCGTCTCGCTGCGCCGAGACTTCGAATATTGCCTCATCGTGCTCGACGGAGCGCTCTTCGTGGGTGATCAAATCCTCGAACCCGGCACCATGGGATTCCTCGCCCCGGGAGACGACGAACTCGCACTCGATTCGCGAGAACCAACCAGAGTAATGCTGCTCGGCGGCGTGCCTTTCGAGAGCGAGATCGTGATGTGGTGGAATTTCGTGGCGCGAAGTCGTGACGAGATCGACGACGCCTTCGAGGCGTGGCGCACGAACAATGGACGCTTTGGCACCGTGAAAAGCGACCTGACACGAATCGCCTCACCTCCTCGTTTTTGGCGCAGTGATGTGCCAGTGGAGAGCGAATCTGACTAGATCTTTTCGGGCACCATATCGATTGCGCCACACGGACATTCCTTGACGCACATGCCACATCCCTTGCAAAAGTCGTAGTTGAACTCGTATCGCTCCCCGACGCCGAGCTTGATGACGGCATTGTCCGGACACACGCCAAAGCAATTGTCGCACTCGAAGCAGTTCCCGCAGGAGAGACAACGTCGAGCCTCAAACAGAGCGTTGTCTTCGTCCAGCCCGCCAATTACTTCGTCGAATGAACTCTGGCGACGAATCCGTTCCAGCTCGGGACGCTCCTGTCGAGGAGCGTCCGCGTAGTACCAGGTATTCAATCGATCAAAGGTAGCGAGTCCGTGACGCTTCTTTGTCGTCGGTGTCTGACCCCGCACGAACGCGTCAATGCCGTACGCAGCGCGCTTGCCGTGTCCCACGGCGACCGTCGCAGTGCGCTCTGCCGGCACGGCGTCACCGCCAGCGAAGATGCCCGTCTCGGTCGCCATCATCGAAGGCTGAACTTGAACGACACCGTTTTGGATAGTGATGCCCGCCGCGCTGTCCAACAATGAAAGGTCGGTGTCCTGCCCGAGAGCGAGTACCAACGCGTCGGCGTCCAACTCCTCGAATTCACCCGTCGGCTCGGGAAAGCCCTCGCTATTGAGTGCCATCTTCTCCAACACCATCTTCTCGCCTTCGAAGCGCGAGACGGTCGAGAGCCAACGCACGGTGACCCCTTCGACCATGGCCTGTTCGAGTTCTTCGCCACTCGCTCCCATTTTCTCGCGATTGCGCCGATACACAATGAGTGCGTCTGTCGCTCCGAGGCGACGGGCGGTTCGTGCCGCATCAAAGGCAGTGTCGCCACCCCCGTAAATCACGACGCGCCGGCCCAACAAGGGCGGGTCGTCATCGGCCACCTGATGAAGGAAACTGACTGCGTCAATGACGCGCGACGAGTCTCCCGCAGGTATGTTCACGCGCTTGCCGAGTTGGGCGCCCACCGCCAAGAACACCGCGTCAAAGCCACCCTCGCGACGTTCTTCCTCAACGTCCGTGACCACGTGATTGAGCTCGACGTCGACGCCAAGATCGATGATCCGAGCAATTTCGGCGTCGAGCACATCGCGAGGCAGACGGTACGCCGGAATGCCGTAACGCATCATGCCGCCGAGTTGCTGGGCGGAATCGACGAGTTTCACGCGATGTCCGAGTCGCCGTAAGTGGTAACTCGCGCTCAGACCCGCCGGTCCTGATCCCACGACCAAGATCCTCTTTCCAGTGTCCAGCGTGACCTCGGGAAACTTCCACCCCTTTTCAAGGGCGAGGTCACCGAGAAACCGTTCGACTCCGTTGATGCCAACGGCCTCGTCGATTGAGGCGCGATTGCACGCGTTCTCGCACGGGTGAAAACAGATTCGTCCCATGATCGCGGGCATCGGATTCTCCTCGACCAGCTTCTTCCATGCGTCGCGGTAGTTGCCTGATTCGGCGTGGTAGAGCCAACCTTGAATATTCTCCCCGGCGGGACACGCGTCGTTACACGGAGGCATCCGGTCGACGTAGACCGGTCGCTCGACTCGCCAGGACCCCGTGTGATTGGAGCGACTGGAACCAACGTCGAGCGTGATGGCAAAGGGAATCTCCATTAGATCTGTACCTCGTCTCGGCTCGTTTCCAAATCGAGCAACGAGTATCGCTCAATGTTCTTATCGGCGATACGTTGAATTCGCGCCACGATGTCGGGTCGCGGATGCGCGCCAAAGAGGTGCGCGTAACGACGCTGGAGCGAAAGGTAGTCCTGCACGGGTACCTGACGTCGAATCTTTGCGACGTTCGTCACCACACCATCAACGGCCTCAAAGACGGGAAACAGTCCCGACTCCTTCGCGAGACGGGCCAGATGAATCGTCTCGTTGGACGCCGATCCCCAACCGAGAGGACACGGGACGAGTACATGCAAATAGCGAGCACCACGAAATTCCATGGCTCGCTCGACCTTACGTTCCAGGTCGTGCAAATCGGCGACCGTGGCCGTGGCCACGTAGGAGATGTCGTGAGCCATGGCGATGCGAGGTAGGTCTTTTCCTTGGCCGAAGGCGTTACCTGGCTCGGGACCTCGAACTTCGGTCGTCGCGGTGCGAGCGCCGGGTGGGGTCGCCGCCGAACGCTGTACACCGGTGTTCATGTAACCCTCGTTGTCATAGCAAATGAAGAGAACGTCATCATTACGCTCGAACATCCCCGAAAGGCAACCAAAGCCAATATCGACGGTGCCCCCGTCGCCCGCTTGAGCCACGACGCGAACGTCCTTTTGACCCTTCACCCGCAGTGCCGCCGACACGCCGGTGGCGACGGCGGGAGATTGCCAAAGAGAGAATGAAGCCAAGGAATGCGCCACGACGTCTCGGGATAGGGCGTCGAGAACACTTCGAGGCAACCCGTCGCATTCACCGCAACGATTTGACCGTTGGTCGCTCGCATCGCGGCGTCCAAGGCGTAGCGCGCGCCGAGGGCTTCGCCACATCCCTGACACGCTCGGTGACCTGAGTCAATCGAGTTCGTGCGACTGGTACTCGCCTGAACGGTGCGCTCTTCGTCACCGAGTAACCGATTGCCTACGGCGAAACTCCCGATTTGATAGAAGTGGACCGGCTGGGTCACGACTCCTCCCTCACACTCAATGAGACGACGCCACGATCGCGCAGGACATTCTCTGCTGATGGTCCCGAAAGTCGTGAAGCGGCCATGCGCGCTCGCTCTCGATCAACGACCTGATGATCCAGGTCCAAGAAGGTGAGCGCCGGCAGATCACGCGCGATCGCCGACGCGATCAATTTCTCGAGGGATCGTCTCGTTATAGGTCGACCGCCCAATCCCGCGACAACGTTGCACATCTCGAATTGTTCACCGTGCATCGCCATGGCGACGTCCGTGGAGAGAACGCCGCCGAAGCCCACCGAGAACGCCTTTTCGATGACGACGACTTGACGCGCCCCCCGCAAGGCTTGTCGTACGGCTTCGCCCGGAAACGGACGGAAGGAAGTGATACCTACGACACCAACTCTTTCGCCAAGATCACGTCGGATGTCGACGGCATCCTTGATTGTTCCGAGCACGGAACCCAACGCCACGATGATGGTCTCGGCGTCATCAGTGCGATAGGAGCGCACGAGGCCCCCACTCGCTCGACCCGTGAGGGCTTCAAATTCTTGCGCGACGCGAGGAATCGATTCGAGCGCGTCAATCTGTCGTAGGTGCGACAGATACCGGACCTCTTCGAACGCTTCGGGCCCCACCATGGCGCCAATCGACACGGGTGAGAAAGGGTCGAGGATTTGTCGTGGTTGATACGACGGCAAGAAGGAGTCGACGAGCTCTTGATCGAGAATATCCACGCCTTCTACGGCGTGGGTCAGAATGAAACCATCCATGCAGACCATGACTGGAACCGAAAGCTCTTCGGCGATTCGAAAGGCTTGCACGTGCAGGTCGGCAGCTTCTTGGTTCGTCTCGGCGAACAATTGGATCCAGCCCGAGTCGCGCACGGCCATGGCGTCGCTATGGTCATTCCAAATGTTGATCGGTGCTCCAATCGCGCGATTCGCGAGCGTCATGACGATGGGAAGGCCAAGTCCCGCGGCGTTATAGACCGCCTCGATCATGTAGAGCAGACCTTGACTCGCGGTTGCGGTGTACGAGCGCGCCCCCGTTGCCGAAGCACCGATGGCGACGGACATCGCGGCGAACTCGGACTCGACGTCGATGAATTCGCAGTGCTTCAATTCACCTGACTTCACCATCTCGCCAACCGCCTCGATGATGTGCGTTTGGGGAGAAATGGGATAAGCGCAGACGACTTCGGGACGACAAAGCGCAACCGTTTCGGCAACGGCACGAGAACCTTCAATTTGACGAAGCACGAACCGACTCCTTCTTCGCGTCAATTAATGTTTGGAACGCTGCACGCGCGGCCTTCGCGTTTCGCTCGCCGACGACGCCTTCAAAACGTTCTCGAATCGCGACCTCGATCGCGTCAATCTCTATCTCGCCGTGAGGGCAGCGAAGGCGCCGAGCAACGCCGCATTCGGCAACGGTCGGCCAACGTATTCGAGGGCGATCTCAGTCGCCGGACAGGTCACCAGTCGATCTGGCGAAAAGTCCTTGAAGTGATCCCCGAAGCCCAACTCGTCAAAGCCCCGCGACGTATTGATAAGGACAAACGCCTCGTGCGTCGAGACCCGAAAACAGATCAACCTGGTGAATCAATGTGACGTCCTGGACGAGAACCGCGTCGGGGTGCATCACCGGCTCACGCGAACGAATGGGTTCGACGGCGAAGCGACAGTACGACACGACGGGGGCTCCGGTTCGTTCAGACCCAAAACTGGGAAATGCCTGGGCGTGACGCCCACCCGCGAACGCGGCGACGGATAAGAGTTCAGCCGCGGTGACCACCCCTTGACCTCCACGGCCGTGAATGCGAACTTGAAACATGTGAACTCCTCGTGATTCGACTCCAGCGACTCAGGTCGCCACGGTCTCGTCGCTCGAGAGGCCCCGTTCGAAATGTTCATTCTCGCGCGCCCGATACGACATAAAACGACCGTACAGCACCCCAAAAGCCTTTCATTAAGGCCTTTCGTCACGAATTCATTACGAGATATCCGAAACGTCGCTAGGTCCTATCACCCCGCGTGATCGCATTGAGCGCGAGTTGGTCCGCCAAGCGAACCGCCCGTTTGGTGGCGCCACGTGAAGCACCGCGAAATAAGTCAGGGACACTTCACACGTTTTGTAACGTTGAGCAATGACGAAGGGCTCTTCCTCGATTTCCAGCGACCTTTCAACGCGGGGCTTTTCCTCCCCCCCACTGACTCGAGTCGCTGGCGAGTCGAGTCTGGAAGCGGATCTTTCGATGCTGGGTTCATTGCTCGACCAGACCCTTCGCCGCCAGATTTCCGATGACTTTCTCGAGACCTTGGAAGCGGTCCGAAAATCCTGTGACGAAGATCTGACGTCGTCGATGCAACTACTCGAGAAGCTGGACATCGTCACCGCGAGCCAACTCGTACGGGCTTTCTCCATGTATTTTCACTTGGCCAACGTCGCTGAACAAACGCACCGAGGTCGCCTCAGTCGCCACAACCGTGACGAGAACAACAGCCCACTGCAGCGCGTCACGACTCTCATCGAAGAGGCACTTCGTGATGGGCGCCTCGTGAGCGACCAGGTTGAAGAGGCTGTTCGCCACCTCGACGTGCGACCCGTCTTCACCGCTCACCCCACCGAGGCCGCGCGGCGCTCGGTACTCATAAAGCTCCGGGCGGTCAGTGACCTGCTTGACGAGAGCAACGCCAGACCGGGTCTCAGCGAAGAGCGTCGTCAACGACGTGCGGCCGAAGTGATCGATGAATTGTGGCTCACCGATGAATTGCGCCTGGAGAAGCCCGAAGTCCTTGACGAGGCCAGAAATGTCCTCCATTTTCTGGACGGTCTCATGCGCCGTCCGGTGACTGATGTGCTCGTCCAACTCGTGGATTGTCTCGCCCGACTTGATATCGAGTTACCAGTTCGCAGTCGACCGCTGAGTTTTGGATCGTGGATTGGTGGGGACCGCGACGGCAATCCCTTCGTCACCCCCGACGTCACGACGTCCGTGGTGGATATGTCCCTCGAACACTCGATCCGCACGATGTTCACGTTGCTGGCCCGGCTCATCGATGAGATTTCCATCTCGGAACGTCATAGTGGGATCTCTCCAGACCTCCGACTCTCACTGAATTTGGACCTCGAACGCGTCACCACGCTCGATCCTCGATATCGACGTCTCAATTACGAAGAGCCGTACCGACTGAAATTGACCTTGATTCGCGCCAAACTCGACTCGACGTTACGCCGCATGCAGCGCCGCAGCCGTCATCAAGTCGGAATTGATTATGCCTCGACGCAAGAATTGATCGACGACTTGGTACTGCTCTACGATTCCTTGCTCGCCAATGGTGCCGAACACGTGGCACGTGGCACCCTCGAGCAATCCATTCGCACGGTCGCTTGTTTTGGTCTCACGCTCACAACCCTTGACGTGCGCGAACACGCTGAAGCCCATCACGCCGCGCTCGCTCCCCTAATCGACCGACTCCATGAACTGCCCGAGACGTATGTGTCGTTGACTCGATCCGAGCGCTTCAGAGTGCTCGCCCGGGAACTCTCATCATCGCGACCGCTCGGTTTGCTCCCGAAACCTCTCCACGGCCAAGACCTCACAACGTTCAACACGTTCGAGTCCATTCGAGGGTCTCATTAACCACTTTGGTGTACTCGCTTGTGAGAGCTACATCGTCTCGATGACCAAAGGAGCTGACGACTTGCTCGCCGCAGTAATCCTCGCTCGCGAAGCAGGTCTCGTCGATCTCACTGGGGGCGTGGTCCGACTTGATTTCGTACCGCTGTTCGAGACGATCGATGAACTTCGTCGGGCCGGTGAAATCATCGAAGAACTCTTCTCGTTGCCCGACTATCGCCGACTCGTTTCACTTCGAGGAGACGTGCAAGAGATCATGTTGGGCTACTCAGATTCGAACAAGGATGCCGGCATCGCTGCGTCGCAGTGGGCAATTCACCGCGCCGAGCGTCAACTGCGTGACGTGGCACAGCGCTTTGGAGTACGCCTTCGGCTCTTTCACGGACGTGGCGGCAGCGTGGGTCGTGGAGGCGGACCAACCCATGACGCAATCCTCGCTCAACCGTTTGGTGTTTTGAACGGATCAATCAAACTCACCGAGCAGGGCGAGGTGATCTCTGACAAGTACCTCTTGCCAACACTGGCGCGCGAGAACCTCGAAGAACTGTTGGCGGCGGTGCTCGAGGGCGTGTTGTTCCATTCGAAACCGTGGGTTGACCCCGACCAACTTCCCGCGTGGGATAGCGCGATGGATGCGGTCGCCGACGCCTCGCTTGAAAAATATCGACAACTGAAGACCGACGCTGGACTGGCACGGTACTTCACCCTCTCCACGCCCGTTGACGAGCTTGCCCATTTGCACATGGGATCGCGGCCCGCGCGCCGAGTGAGTGCAGACGACGGCGTCGAATCGCTGCGAGCAATTCCTTGGGTGTTTGGCTGGACACAGTCACGTCAAATCGTTCCGGGATGGTACGGGGTCGGCACGGGGCTCGCCGCCGCGAGGCGAGCGGGTCTCGGCGAGACGCTCAAGCGAATGAATGATGAATGGCCGTTCTTCACTTCATTCGTCTCCAATGTCGAAATGACATTAGTGAAGACCGACATGGCCATTGCCCACGAGTATGTTCGTCGCCTGGTGCCCGAAGAACTTCACTACCTCTTTGCCGACATCGAGCGCGAATACGAGCTCACGGTACGCGAGATCCTCACGGTCACCGGAGAATCGACGCTCCTCGAATCCCAGCCACTCCTCGCCGAGACACTGCGCACTCGTGACCAGTATCTTCGCCCTCTGCAACTCACGCAGGTTCAACTCTTGAAGCAGGTTCGTGCGCTCCGTGCAGGAGGCGACGTGGTCGACGACGTCATGCAGCGCGCTTTGCTCCTCACGATCAACGGCATCGCCACGGGACTTCGCAACACCGGTTAAACGAATCGATATTGTGCCATCACTTCTCTCACAAAAGCGAAGGATCGATGCCAGCGCCTCCGCCCGCATCGCTTTCGTATGCCGCTAAGGCCACGCGCAGCACGTCAAGAGCCTCCTCGCCGCTCCACCAGAGCGGTCCTTCGCCGTTACGCAAGTAGCGCAACCAGTGACGACCTGAGTCTCGAAAGCTACTCGCCCAATCATCGTCCAGGGCGTGATGCGAGTGCATCGAACCATCGTGATAGACCTCGAAACTCGGCTGTTGGAGGCCGCGTCCCGTACAACGATTGACCCGCGCGAATCCTCGCTGGCCCGTCACCTCCCAACGCTCGTCATTGGTGTAGTAATCCGAGCGTAGGTACATGTCAACCGCCAGGGTGATATCCCACACCCCGCGAACGCCGTTGGTGTGTTCCCCAAAGGATCGTCGTCGGCGCGTCGACCGCAATTCCAGGAACCACCTCGGTCGAACCCACCCAAGCTCGCACCTCCTTGATCGGTCCAAAGAGCCACAGCGCGGTCAGAACTTGTGCCAACCGTCGTCGAACACGAGAATGCCCCGTCCGCGCTTCGATAAGTCGAATTGCCACTGGTAGGTGTCACCCGGAACGTCCCAACCTCCGCGGCCACTAGCCACCATCTTCAAGTGATAACCGCTGATTGCGCCCAGCTCACCCGAATCAACGACGTCCTTCAGTCGCTGCAGCGGCTCGTAGAACAGATAGTTCTCCATGACTCGAAAGAGACGTCCAACCGACTTGGCCTTTTCCACCATGCGCGAGGCACTCGCCAGATCAGTTGAAATGGGCTTTTGCAAGTTGACGTGCCACCCTTGATCAAGGCACGTCAAGACCCCCTCTTCATGCAGGGCAATCGGCAAGAGCACCTCGACCGCGTCCACCTCGAGCCCGCTCTCGATGAGATCTTCGAGCGAAGCAAACAAAGAGGCCGATGGCCAATCACCCGAACGTTGCGCTCGGCGCTGGTCGCTCGGGTCTACGAGGGCAACAACCTCGGCGTCCGTGTTGTTGATGTAGGCCAACCGATTGAGATCGTAGATTCGACCGAGTCCCAAGATCGCCACTCGTACCGGTCGATCGTAAGGAACGAATGCCTTCGCGGTGCTACGCGCCATGCCCCATCGTATTCTTCTCGCCAGCGTCCACTCTCATGCGAGATGCTTCACTTCAGGGCCGCGTGGCGCGTACGCCACCTTGCGAATTGCCCACGCCCGCGCAAGAGATGTTGATCCACAGACTCCTCGTGCACGTTCGCGACAAGTGACGAGGAGGACAGTCCCAGCGCACCAAAGACCATGACCACGAGTGACAACACTTCTAAGGACACGTAGGTTGGCCCACCGCGCAAGGTCTCGCCGAAGAGCACGCCCCCGATCAGCATCGAGACAAAGGGATTCACGAGGATGAGCGAAGCCTGGGACGCTGCGAAGGGTCCGACCTGAAAAGCGCTCTGCATAATGATGAACGAGCCAAGGCCAATGATCGCAAGCGCGTACAGTTGCCAGGAACCAAACAACGGCGCCCAGCCCTTTACCAAGACATCCGTCATCGATTTTGTGATCGCTGCGAGCAGTGCAAAGCCAATGGACGCAGCCGCCCCGAGTGACAGAGCACGACGAAGGGGCGATCCCCTCGAGCCGAGCAAGACGAGAAACGTGACCACCAGGGCAACGACAATTGCCGTCAGGATCGATAGTCGATCACTCGGCACCTTGGTCCCAAAGATTGGGTGACGAGAAATAGAGGAACAATCCGAGCCCGAGTGCGGTGGCGACTCCCGCGGCGATGTCGCGGGGCCGAAGTGGGGTCAGAAACCACAACCAGAGAACGGCGACGAGAATTACAAGCTCAGCGACCATGAGCGGTTGGACCACGTTCAACGAACCCAGATGGAGTGCTGTTGCTTGACTCGCGTAGCCGGCCGCCATAATGACGAAACCGACGATCCAAATACGACGTTGGAGCATGTGACGGATGAGACCCATGGATGGGCCATTTGACGCCGGTGCGTCCTCGACGCCGAGGCGTTGACAGATGCTCGCCACCGCATTGGCGAAGGCCGCGAGCAGTGCCAAGAGAACGACCACCGCTAAAGCCTAGGGTTCGGGACGCCATCGAAGGTTCTTCGAAACGTTCGTGAACAAAACTCACTCGTGGCGACCTAGATTAATCACAAGGACTCGGGAGGTGTATGCCATTTAATTTGAACGAATTGCTCACTTCGCGCCACGGCGAGAATTTTCAACTTCACGAGAAGTACCTGAATCCGCAACTGACCAAAGTCATCAAGACGCTCGGCTTTGACCGCTTTTACGAGCGCGGAGAGGGTTGTTATCTCATTGACGACAAGGGAGACCGCTACCTGGATCTCCTTAGTGGGTTTGGCGTGTTCGCTCTAGGCAGAAGTCATCCGACGATCAAATCAGCGCTGCATCAAGCACTGGACGCCGACCTGGCGAACATGGTCCAAATTGACAATGCTCTCCTTCCCGGCTTGCTCGCCGAACAATTGGTTCAGCGAAGTCCGGACAACATCGAACGGGTTTACTTTTGTAATTCAGGTGCCGAGGCAGTGGAGGCCGCAATCAAATTCGCCCGCGCCAGCACGAAACGTGGTCGAGTCTGCTATTTCTCACACGCGTACCACGGACTGACGATGGGCGCGCTCTCCGTGAACGGATCATCTGATTTCAAAGACGGATTCGGAAGTCTCTTGCCCGGAGCGACCGAGATTCCCTTCGGCGACCTTGAGGCACTGAAACGAGAGCTCAATCGGGGCGACGTCGCAGCATTGATCGTCGAACCGCTTCAGGGAAAGGGTGTGTACGAACTCGACCGAGAGCGGTGGCTCGAGATCGAGCAGGCACTGCATGAGAACGGCGCACTGTTTATTTGCGACGAGGTCCAGACCGGTATCGGTCGAACCGGCAAGTTCTACGCGTTCGAGCACTATGGTCTGGCGCCGGACATCATCACGGTTTCCAAGGCACTATCCGGTGGTTACGTTCCGCTAGGCGCAATGCTCACGAGCGACAAGATCTTTCGCAGCGTCTACAGTTCAATGGAACGAGCCATGGTTCACTCAACGACGTTTAAAGGGAACGCGTTGGCGATGGTGGCGGGCCTGGCCACCCTCAGCGTTTTCGACGAAGAAGGAACCGTTGAACACGCCGCCAAGATGGGTGACGTTTGGAAGTCATCCTTGCGCGATCTCGCATATCGACACGAATTCATTCACGAGGTCCGCGGTCTAGGACAAATGATTGGCATCGAATTTGGTGCCCCGTCTTCGCGACGAGCCCGCATGCGCTGGAAGGTCGTCGAGACGGCGCGCACCGCGATGTTCTCCCAGACCCTGGTCGTCCCGCTCTTTCACCGCTACCGGATTCTCACCCAGGTCGCGGCCGATAACGTCAACATCATCAAATTGCTCCCGCCGCTCATCGCCGCCGAAGCCGAGGTTGATCAATTCGTGAACGCACTGGACGAACTGTTGAGTGACGCCGAGAGGAGCAGCCGATGGTTACTCGACTTTGGTGTGACGATGGCCAAGGGAGCCATGAGTGCGAAGCAATCATCAGCCAAGAGCTCTAGTAGTTAGAGATGGTCATGGAGCTTCGATCTGGCGACCGGGTGGTCGTCACGGGTGCCGCAGGTTTCATTGGTTCGGCGGTGACACGCGCGCTGCTCGCACGAGGTGTCGAAGTGATCGCCCTTGTGGAGCCGGGCGCCGCTACCGGCAATCTCGAAGGTCTCGACGTAGCACAGCGCGAGGTGGATATTACGCACCGAGTCGAGCTCGACGGCGTGTTCAGCGGCGCACGATTTTGCTTCCACTTGGCGGCAAAGTTCGGGTTTTGGCCCTTAGATCCTGCGACCTTCTACGCGGTCAACGTCGAAGGGAGCAAGAACGTCGTGAGCGCCGCGAGTGCCTCGGGCGTCGAAAGGATCGTCTACACCTCGACCGTCGCGACACTTGGTCTGTGGCACACGAAGGAGGGGCAACCTTCGAGCGAGGATTCCGTCGCTGACCTATCGCATCTTTACGGCAACTACAAACAGACCAAATATGTGGCCGAACATGAAGTTCTTCGACTCTGCGCCCAAGGTGCACCAGTGGTCCTCGTGCTTCCCACGATGCCGCACGGCCCCTACGATCACCGACCGACACCTTCGGGCAAGGTGGTGCTTGATTATCTGAACGGCGCCATGCCCGGATTTGTCGATACCGCGATGAACGTCGCCCACGTTGATGATCTGGCCGAGGGTCATCTGTTAGCCCTCGAGAGAGGCTCGCAGGGCCGCAGTTACATTTGTGGCGGCGAGAACATCTCAATGTCTCAGCTCTTAGCGTTACTTTCTCGGGTCACGGGACTCCCGTCATCGCAGCGACGCTTTCCGTCAGTATTTCCGATCATCGCGGGACGGGCATCGCAATTCGTCGAAGGAACGCTGCTGAATCGAGAACCAAGGGTCCCTCTCGAAGCCGCCCAAATGGCGAGTACGACCATGACCTTTGATGATTCGCGGGCGCGTGAGGAGCTCGGATACGTCTCGAGACCTCCGGTCCACGCCCTCTATGACTCAGCTCGCTGGTTCGTCGAACACGGATACGTCGATCCAAAGCGCGTTGAAATGATTCGGTGGAATCCGCCAGAGGACATCCAAGCACCGACGCACTAGTTCGCCAGTGGTGATTCAGTGCTGCTCGTAGTGGGCAACGATGACCGCGCGCGCAATGGCGTGACTGAAGAGATTGAAGCCCAAGTACGCCGGTGTCGCCGCACTGGGTAGACCAAGTGACGCGACGTCCACCGCGTGTACCGCCACGTAATAGAAGTGCTTCCCGTGACCCGCCGGTGGCGCCGCGCCGACATATTGATGCAAGCTGGCGTCGTTAGCGAGTTGGATCGATCCCTCAGGAAGACCACCGCCCGGGGCATCGCCCGCGCCAGTGCGCAACGACGTAGTCAACACGGGGATGTCCGCCACGGCCCAGTGCCAGAAACCCGAGGCCGTCGGTGCGACTGGGTCATAGACGGTGACCGCGAAACTCAAGGTCTCGTCGGGAAACCCCTCCCACGAGAGTTGGGGCGACAAATCGGACCCCCCGGCACCCATGAGTCCGCTCACCTGCTCCATCGCGAAGACGCCTCCGTCTTCGAAATCATTGGAAGTCAAAGTGAATTTCGGTAATTTCGGTAGGTCTGCGTACGGGTCTCGGGCCACGTCAACCTCCTCGTCGGCTCATGCCCAATGTACCGTTCTGCTTGGCTTCGCGATAGCGGATCGCCGTCGGGTCATGGCTAGTAATTTCGCGACCACTGCGCGGAATTCACCTGGTCGAGGGCACCGATGAATCCTTCATCGATGAAATTTGACCCGAGGAAGACCACGAACCACAGTGTCGTCGACCCTCGATGTCCCCAGTAGTAATAATGCAGTAATGCCAATCGCACTCGTTCCTGATCCTGATGCCCTCGCAGATGTCTTGCCGACGGATCGGTTGCTCGCGAACGGCATGGCAATACCCGAACTTCGTGCGGCGTACCGTCATATTGAAAATTGGCGTAACGTCCGCGCGATCTTCATGGTGTGGTTCTGGACTGCATTGATTGCCTACCTCGGCGTTCGATGGGGAATACTCGCAGCAATCGCCGGTTTCGTGCTCATGGGACCGATGCACGCCCGATTCGCCATATTGATGCACGAGTCGGCCCACCGGCTTCTCTTTACGAGAAAAGGTCTCAACGACTTCATCGGAAAATGGCTCGTCGCGTACCCGGCCTTCATTCCCATCTCGCTCTATCGTCGAAGTCACTTCGCGCACCACCGCGAGGAGTTCGGACCCGACGAGCCCGATATTGCGTTCTATCGGGGCTATCCCTGCGAACGACGTGACCTTCGCCGGCGCCTTTTTCGAGACGCCGTCGGTATCTCTGGCTACAAGAACCTCGCAGTGCTCGTCGGTGCGGCGTTCAAATCGTCGAGCCGTCGACTCGCACTCTCGATCCTTGGAGTGCAAGTCGTTTTGTTCGGATTGTTCTGGCTCCTCACCGGAGCCTGGTGGTCGTACTTTGTTTTTTGGTGGCTACCGTGGATGACCCAGTGGCGCGTCCTCAATCGACTTCGCGCAATCGCCGAGCACGGAGGAATGAGCAAGTCAAGTGACCGTCGACTCACCACGCACAACGTTCGACAAACGTGGCTCGCACGATTCTGGTTCGTTCCCTACAACACGGGTTGGCACCTCGCACATCACGTGGATATGGGAGTCCCTTGGCACAATCTGCCGGCGTATCATCGAGAGCTCCAACGAGCCGGATACGTCACTGACGAAATCACTTTCAAGAACTACTCTGACCTCTGGCGCGCTGCGACCACGCTCGCCGTCACTGATTCAGATCGTGATGAATTGAGTTTCTGACTCCCATCTTTGCTGCGCCGATTGAGTGACGAAGGATCATGGTGACGCCGTCCGATGCCAATACGAGATTGCTGCGCACGATGATCAAGCCATCGACGCGCTAACGCCGCGTCTCTCGAGATCTGCCCAGACCCGCGAATTCAATACCGTTGCCGAGAATCCGCAGTGGAACATGCGCACGACGGTTCGAATCAATAGCCAAGACCTGCGGGCCATTCTTCGCGAAAGGCCCGCAGGTCCGTTGACGAGCGTGAAGGCTTAGAGTCCCACCACCAAGTAGTACGTGAAGTACACGGTGCCGGCGGAGCTGGTTGCCTTCAACAAGATTGGATAGACACCTATCAACAACGGCGAGCCCGACAGCTTGATCGTCCCTCCCGCACCCGGGGTCGCGGTGACGCCGAGGGGGAGCAAGCCCGCCACGCTCACCGTCGGTGTGGGAATGCCCGTCGCGGTCAGGGTCGTCGAGAACGGCGTCAGCCAATACGCACTACCCGATGACGCGTCAGATGCGAATGAAGGAGCGACCTGAGGGAAGACATAGAAACCCTGGACCACGGGTGTTGCATTCGCGTAGTCGGTGTTGCCCAACTGGAATGCCACCAGGTTGCAAGTGCCTTGACCAATGAAAGTCACGACGCCCGCCTGGGTCGTGGAACACGTCGAAGCGCTCGCCGATCCAAAGATCACCGGTAGGCCCGAAGACGCCGTTGCGGTGATCGTGCAGGTGGGTCCGCCACGTAGGCGCCCGTTGGCGCCGCCGAGGTAATCGTGATCGTCTGGGACGCTTGGGTCACGCTGAAGGATCCTCCAACGTAGCTAAGCGAGTAGTCGGCGGCGTTTGAACCGCTCAAACTGAGACCGCTGCAACTCGAGGCAACCAACGTGTCACTACCAACGGGCAAGGAACTCGAGATCGCCTGGGTACCATTCACCTTGGTGCACACAGCGTCCCAATACCGTAACTCCGGCCGGTGCTGAACTCGATGCAGAGAAGCTCGGGCTCGAACTGGCGTAGACCTGAGTACCAGTAATGGTGACGGTGATCGGTGTCGCTACGCACAGGCCACTTGGACTGCTCGATGACGCGACGTTTGCGGTCCAGGTGTTGGCGGTGCCGGCCGTCTTGGCTCCCGAGGACTGATCAATGCAGTCATCGGTCGCGCTGTGAGTGATGGTGTTGTTCTCGATCGTGCCGTTGAACGGAAGATTCGAAGGCGAGTTTGACGCCGGGTACGTGGAACCGTCATTCAACATCTCGATGCCGTAGTTACTGTTGGCGATCGAATTGTTCTTGATCACGAATCCAGTGGGCGCCGCGAACGAATCCACGCCCGAGTCCGAGTAGTTCGTACCGTAACCACCGTACGCGAGTACTCCCCAAATAAAGCCCGAGATGCTGTTGCCCGACACCGTGGCGTTGTCGACTGGGTAGAAGGCAGTGTTGAACTCCACACCCAAAGAGCCGCACCCGAGGCGCCGTTGCCGACCTCGACATTGTTCGAGACGGTCGTCGCGATGTCACCACCGCCCAGGTAGATGGGTGACTCAGCGTTTGCGTCACTCGAATCGGTGATGGTGAGGTGGTTGCCCGAAATGAGTGCATTGGACGTGCAAAAGAGTGCGACGAAATTGTTGCCCGATCCAACACCACTTCCGTTCTCTTCAAACGTGTTGTTCACAATCTGCAGACCTGTACTGGAGCCCGCACCCGTGCCATCGCACGTGCCCGTGCCCGTTGTGTTGATGTCAGCACCCGGACCGGTCAGATTCAACATGTCGTTGCCCGAGATCGTGACGTTATTGGAGGTGTTTCCCCACAGCGCCACCGCTCCACCGTCATAACCACTGCCGTATTCGGACGCGGGTACCGTCTGAATGAACTGGTTGTCCGAAATCGTGGTCGGAGCGGGATTGGTGATTCCGTCGGTGTTCATGTAAATGGAACCAACATTGGCGTTGATGATGTTGTTGCTAAAGGTCCAGCCACTTCCGACGTTGGCCGCGTAGATCTCGCTGTAGGTCGTGCTTGAGTTCAGAGTGAAGCCTTTAAGGACTCCAGTCGTCGCTCCCGTGACGTAGGTGACGCCGCTCGAACTGTCGATCACGGTCTCAGGTGCACCGCTTCGCCCTACCGCGTTGGTCAAGTACTGCGCCCCGTCCAAAGTAAGTGGCTTCGCGATGGAGACATTCTCGTCGTACGTTCCCGCGCAGACGTAAATGGTGGATCCCGAACTGGCCGCGGTGACGGCTGCTTGTATGGACGTGTACGAGGGTGAGGCGCATGCTGGCGGCAGTGCGCCCCCGTCTGTTCCGTTGTTAACAATGATCGATCCCGCAGCGGGAGCGTCACTGGCACCGGCGGAGGCTCCCGCGGTGGATGCCGCGTACGGTGCGATTGCCGTTGCAAAGAGAACTGCAACTGAGATAGTTATTCGCTTGAGCACAATGAGTCCTTTGTCTTCACGAGCTGCGGAGTCTCCGCTGGATGAATCCCCGAGGCCATTCATCACGTCCAAGGACCCTTCCATGCGGAACGATAACCAACATACTTACGAAGGTCAATCAAATTCTTTGCGACATCCTCGCTTCATTTGCGTGTTCGATTCTCAACGTTGAACTCGCGCTGGCAGAGTTTGAAAAACGAAACGCTACGCAAACGTTGTGAATGATGTGCACTTTTTCTAAGGATGAAATTTGTTTCGCTTGAATTTCGACATCCAGAACTGAAGAATGGCTATCGCCTTACGACGAAGCGATCTCATCGATCACCATTGAAATTGTCTGCATGCGCGCCCCCACTATTTTGCGTCACAATTTTTGCCTGCCACGAATCTCGAAATATGAAACCATCACACTCACTGTGCAAACAAAGTGATCCTGTCTGAAACGAGAGAATCGATGACTTTGAAGAGTTCAATACAAATTATTCAATTGGGTGGTGCTTCTTTCGTTGCACTAAGTCCCGCAATCAAGCTCGAAAATGTATCCGCTACCCTTGAAGTGTTATCCTTACCAAATACTACCGGTAAGGAATATTGCCATGGATGTCGCAGCGAAACTGAGTTCGAAAGGTCAGATCACGATACCCAAGTCCGTTCGTGAGTGCCTCGAACTCGAAGAAGGAGACGACGTATTCTTTCGAGTTGAGGGTCGGCGGGCCATCGTTTCCAAGACACCCCAATTTCTTGATCTAGCTGGATCAATATCTGTTCCCGCCGAAAAGCGAAACGCGACGTGGGATGCCATCTTGCACTCAGCGCGCGTTCGACGCACGACGCCACTTTCTTGAGTTCCTTTATTGACACGAATGTGATCGTGAGGCACTTGACCAATGACCCTCCGGCGCTCGCGCACCGCGCCACTGCGCTCTTGGCAAGTGGCAGCGAGCTCCTCTTGGCGGACCTCATTCTTGCTGAAACGGTATACGTGCTCGAGTCGTACTACGAAGCGCCCCGGTCGACAATCGCAATGTCAATGCGATCTTTATTAGCAATGAAGTCAGTCATTAGTGTCGACGTTGCGCTCTTGCTTCGCTCGCTTGAGGTCTACGAAGTTGAGCGAATTGACTACGCGGAGGCATATCTTGTTGCCTGCGCTGAGTCGACCGGTGTGAGGACCATAACGTCCTTTGACAGGTCAATCGACCGGATCGCGACCGTTGTAAGAAACGAACCATAGCCATACCCAGCGAACGAGGTGACGGAGTCTGTCGGGTTTGCGCGAATTATTAAATTGCTCGTTCCATCAAAGCATTGCCCCACCAGACGATGTCACTTCGAAAAAATCAGGCGGGAACGATTATTGCGCCGAGGGTAGCAAACATCTTCGGATGCTACATTTCCTCAGAAGACTCAATGACGAGAGGATTTCCCGCTATGGCCTACGACCACCAATCTGACCCGCGCATTGACCCGCGAGTCAAGATAGCCCTCGACTTCCTTCCCGCCGAAGAGACGCGTAACTTTGCGAGCCGCGATGACGCCATCGCAGCGGCAAATTCCGACGAGGCGCTCGCCGTAGCGGAATTGACGCGTCAAGTTCTAGAGGCAGTTGACGACGAATCAATCGTTTCCTCAAAGGGTCTAAAGGTGGAACTTCGAACGATCGCCTCCCAACCCGACGGCAACGAGATCACTCTCCAATTGATCCGTCCCGACAACGATCACGTGCTCCCGTGCGTCTATTACATCCACGGGGGCGGCATGGCAACGGGCTCCGCGTTATGGGGTAATTATCGAGCCTTTGGAAACATGA
>CAWICL010000057.1:0-8175 GCA_963834545.1 uncultured Acidimicrobiaceae bacterium
ACGGACTTCAGTTATATGTTCAGCGGCGCCACCGCGTTTAATCAATCGCTGGGCTCGTTCAATCTCACTGATGCGAGCACCGTGAACTACATGCTTGACGGCAGTGGCATATCGGTTGCCAATTATGACGCGACGCTTGAAGGGTGGGCTGCGCAGACTGTTCCACACAATCTCTCATTCAGCGCTTCTAACCTTTATTACGACTCCGCGGCGACGTCGGCTCGAGCAACGCTCGTCAACACTGACGGGTGGTCAATCAATGACAGTGGTCTGGAACCAGCCCCAATGACCATGACGTTCGACACTTCTTCACCGGGTTGTACCGGGACGACCATTATGTTGCCGCTGGGAAACGCGGGAACGATCAACGTCGCGATTGACTGGGGCGACGGATCTCCAGTCGAAGACGTCACGTCGCCCGACGATATAAGTCACACGTACGCCTCGTCGGGGACGTACACGGTGTCGATGTGGGGAAGCCTGGACGCCTACGGCGACGGCAGTTCGGGGCAATGTGCCTTGACGGCAGTGACGAGTTGGGGCAATCTCGGCCTGGTCGTTCTTAGTGACGCCTTTTTCCATGCGTCCAATCTGACGTCGCTACCGACGACCTTGCCCTCGACGGTGACGACCTTTGGCAACACGTTCTCGGGGGCAGACAGTTTCGACCAGGACATCAGCACCTGGAACATGTCAAGCGTCACCTCGTTGCACGGTATGTTCGCCGACAACACGTCATTCAATCAGAATCTCAGTGCGTGGAACACCTCACACGTGACTGACTTTGGTTATATGTTCAATGGCGACACCGCGTTCAATCAGTCACTTGGATCCTGGAATCTGACTGACGCGACCACGCTTAACTACATGCTTGACGGCAGTGGCATGTCGGTTGCCAACTATGACGCAACTCTTGAAGGGTTGGGCGGCACAGACGGTGCCGCATCATCTGTCATTCAGCGCCCAAGGCGTCTATTACGACTCCGCGGCGACGTCGGCACGTTCGACGCTCGTCTCGACCGACGGGTGGACCATTTCAGACGGTGGCATCTACGTGCCGCCAATGACGATCGACGTCGACACCACAACAAACACCGGGTGCTCGGACTCATCGATCACCTTGCCACTCTTTGGAACCGTGCACGCGACGATCAATTGGGGTGATGGAACGTCACTGACGAACGTGAATAGCGCCGGGGACATAGCCCACACCTACGCCACGGCGGGAACCTACGTCATCAACATCACCGGCACCGTCACACATTTCGGTGACGACAACGGGAACGCGAATCTTTGCATCGTCACCGGCGTCACGAGCTGGGGATCACTCGGACTCACTAACTTGTCATCCGCATTCGAGAATGCGACGAACCTGACGTCAGCGCCGAGCACGTTGCCTTCGACGGTCACCAATCTGGACGGGGTCTTCGAGGGCGCGGAAGAATTTGATGGTGACCTGAGTGGCTGGGTCACGACGAACGTGACGACCATGGATTCGATGTTCTACGGTGACTACGCCTTCGACAGTGACATCAGTTCGTGGAATACGTCGCACGTGACGGACATGGCGCAGATGTTCGCCGACGACTTTGCCTTCAATCAAGACATAAGTGGCTGGTCGCTCGCCGACGTCACGACCACGCAAGATATGTTCGAGATTGCCCAGTCGTTCAATCAAGATATCGCCGGTTGGAATTTGTCGCACGATACGGATCTCTCGGGGATGTTCGATGGTGCCAGTTCGTTCAATCAAAATCTCAGCGGATTGAACACGTCGCACGCCACCGATATGTCCGAAATGTTCGAATACGCACTGAGTTTTGATAATGGTGGTGTCGCTCTCACGCAGTCCACGGGCGGTTGGAACACGTCGACGGTCACGAACATGGCCTCGATGTTCTACGGTGCGTCAGCGTTCAACGTGAGCGTGTCGAACTGGTCGACGAGCAACGTCGTCAATCTCAATTCATTGTTTGATAGTGCTGCTGCCTTCGACCAGCCCCTCGGCACATGGGACGTCACGAGTGGTGATGCGTTTGATGACATGCTCGATAACACGGCATTGACGATCGACAATTTTGACTCGACGCTCGAAGCTTGGGCCGCGGAATCGGTACACCACGGTGAGACCCTCGGCGCAGCGGGCCTCACCTACGGTGCAGCGGCCCACAGTGCGTACGTGACCTTGACCACCACCGACGGTTGGACCATCTTCGGCTCGACTGCGGCACCTGTTCCTCACCCGCCGACCACCACCACGTCTACGACCACCACGACGACGACAACGACGTCTACCACCACGACGACCATGCCTCCGAAGAAGAGCACGAAGGGAAGTTCGTCGTCGGGGACAAAGAAGACAGGGTCCAAGAATCCAACCACCGGCGGCGGTGCGGGAACGACTTCAAATCCCTCTTCGCCATCGGGCACCACGACGACGACTCAGCCGAGTGGATCCAGTTCATCCAGCTCGTCGGCCACAACCTCAACGACCTTGGGTTCTTCGGCGACCACGACGACGACAATGCCCTCTTCGTCAGGTTCAGCGTCAACGCCGAATGGGCCGCCGACGACTCCGCCGGGGTTCTCGCTCGGGAGCGCACCATTGATGCCCACACCGAGTTCGGGCAACGTCTTTTCTAACTCCGACGACACGCAGTTGGTCGCACAATTCGTTGTGGTCAATGGTGTCTTGGAACTCCAAATTGATGGTGTGGACCTCGACATTGGTTCTTTTTTGAGCGCGTTCATTCACTCGACGCCGCAGTCTCTCGTGGACACCAAAGTCGGTTCGAATGGCAGGTATCAAACGAGCGTTGCGTTGCCCTCACACCTGGCACGAGGCGATCACTACGTCGAGATCACGGGCATGGTGAACGGCGTGAAAGTGACGCTGGTCGGTGCCTTCGTGCTCGGCAAGAAGTCACTCGTGAGTGACGTCGTCCAGCCGGCTCCCGTCACTCATTTCACCGGGCTACACGATTCGCAGTTGCAGCGTGCCTTACGGTTCGCCAAGCCAATCTACGACCCCAGCGCGCACCCGCACGCCACCGCAGGTCTTGCCGTCGCGGGTGTTTCGTTTCTCGCGCTGGCGGGAACGGGGGGAATCGCGGGATCCCAACTGGCCGGAGGCCCAAGTCCGGCGATCGACGACGAACGACGCCGACGAGCGGCGTCATCGAGTTCGAGTAAACATCACAGCAAAGTGGCCAGTGGTGTGACCAAGAAGTTGAAGGTGATTGGTGTGGACGTGGTGGCGTGGGGCGACCAGTCCGCGACCTGGCAAACACCCATCACGCACCACGTCGATCGACACTCGAGAGAGATCCCGAACAAGTTCGGCCGCTTCTCCGCGCTCGCACCTCGCATTAGCGTTGACGGTGCTTGGCTGCGCGCGGCATTTGGTGCGCACGCCCTCGTCACGTGGATCCTCGGACTCGTTCTTGGTGTGTGGGCGTGCGTCGATCACTCGGGTGCGCCGTTCGTTCCATCTACCATCGTGCTGTTCATCATTGTTGGCCTCGCGGTGCTTGACGCGGCAGCCGGAGCAGTGAGCTGGATCGTTATCGCGTTCTGGTCGCTCGTCACAGGACAGATTCGAGATTGGGCGGACATTCGCACCGTGTTGGGTCTGGCGGTCTTAGTGGCGACGATCCCACTCTTGGCTCACGCCATTCGACCTCTTCGACGCTACGTTGCCGGATCGACCAGTCTGATCTGGGAGCGAACCTTCGACTACGTCATGATGCCGCTCATGGCCGCCTTCGCAGCTTCAGCAATGGCCAAGGCCCTCGATGGTCTTTCGGGAATCGAGATTCTCTCGCCCGCGAACATCTCGGCCCTTCGCTGGCTGATCGGGATCATGCTGATCGTGCGATTGCTGGGCGAAGACCTTACGGTGCACTTCTACCCCGAGCGCACCAAGAAGGTTCAGCCGGAGAAACTTCGCTCACCGAGCCGTCTTGTCGGGGCGGGGTCCCTCGCCTTCAAATTCCTCTTGTACCTCGTCGTCATGGATCCGTTCTTTGGCATCAATTGGCGCACGATCCTTGCCGCTTCTCTGCTCGCCATACCGGGCATCATGAAACTCTGGGAGGAGTCCTGGCCCAATTCGACGTTCCTGCATCGATGGTTGCCTCGTGGATTGACGAGCTTTTTCATGATGCTGGTGCTGGGCTCGTACCTGTCGTTTCGACTCCTCGGTTCCTCGCCAACACCGAGCACCATGGAAGAGACGTTTATCTGGCTGCTACTTCCCGGCGTCGTCATCGGAATCATTGAGATATTCGCCCGTGAGGGTGTCGACTGGACGAATGTTTGGCTCAAGCGCGTTCTCGGGGCGGGCGTGTGGGTCACCGCCGCGCTTCTCGTGACGGGGAATTTGGTCCTCTTCAAGTAGACACGAAGAAGAGAGCAGCGTTGAACTTCAACAATCTTCAGATTTTGAACTCCAGTTGGTCCTTCCTTCGCGTTTCACGTTGAGACTACCGATGACGAAGTTCATTTCTTCAATTTGACGGGGCGCGGCAGATGGTTAAAAAGATAATCGCCTGACGTATTGCCGCTAACAGAATTTGCCAGGCGCTTTGTTGGCGCACAATCTCCTGAGCCACAACTTGCACGAAACAACTCCGTGACTCTTCACGTTGCCGTCGCCAAGGTGATGGCGACACTCGGTCGGTACGAACAAGCGTGAGGGATTACTAATTGTGGGGGCGACAGTTGTGCTTGTCGTATTTTTGAGACACCTTCAGAAAGGGTTTGAGATCTGTCGAAGTCGAGGTGGTTCGCTTCAATCTTGAGATTCAAATTTGGACTCTTGCCACCAATGCCGAGGTTTTCCGAGCTGGACTCGCTTGGTCTGGCCGAGAAGCTCGCCGAACACCGGGTTCGAGCCCTCGCTTCGAGGCCGAACGGAACGCTCTGGTCCACTCCTATTGGAAATTTACTTAAGTTAAGAATCGAGGTTAAGGGATTGGCTCGAAATCGCCAAAGAGAGCGAGTGAAGATTGCGCGACGCACAATCGTTGACTCGATGGAGCTTCTCGCACATTCTAAATAACTTATTGACTTACCTATTGATCAAAGGTACTGTCGCGTGAGTTGCTCGAGACACCGGTGACCGCGGCAATCGAATGATGGTGTCAACGCGCAAGGGGGAGCAACGTGTTCATTGTTCGTATTCAATCTTCGAACGTTGGAATTCGCGTGCGATCGGCACTGCAGATTTCGGGACTACTTACCCTCACGATCAATGTGTAGCTCGCGCGTTCGACCCCAGAGGGGAACGATACGTCGACTCAAGCTCTCGGGTGCTGCGCTTTCGACGATGGTAGCGCTGCTCGTAGCGCCGTTGTGGGCGACTTCCGCGTCGGCGGACCCGACTTCTCCAAGCGGTGGTTTCACGTTCACGGTGAGCAGCAACGACCTCACACTTACCGGCTGTTCAGATATTTGTCCCAGCGACCTGGTCATTCCCTCTTCCATTGGGGGTGACCCCGTAACTTCGATTGCTGCTGGCGCCTTCCAATTCCCCCTTAACTCCGTGATCATTCCCTCATCGGTTAGGTCGATCGGAGATTACGCGTTCCAAGGCGACGGGCTCACTTCGGTGAGCATCGCATCCGGGGTCACCTCCATCGGTCAAAACGCCTTCCAAGACAACTCACTTAACTCCATCGACATTCCCTCTTCGGTTGCGACGATCGGAGATTACGCGTTCGAGAACGACGGGCTTACTTCGGCGACCATCGCGCCCGGGGTCACCTCCATTGGTCAATCCGCATTCCAGAACGACGCCCTCACCTCGATTGATATTCCCTCATCAGTTACTTCGATCGGACAATTCGCGTTCTATTCCGACGGCCTTTCTTCGGCGACCATCGCGTCCGGGGTCACCTCCATTGGTCAATACGCGTTCTTTGGAAACTCCCTCTCGTCATTGATCATTCCCTCCTCGGTCACCTCACTTGGCGCCGGTGCCTTCGCAGGAAATGTCCTCACTTCAGTCGACATTCCCTCCTCGATCACCTCGGTACCTTCGTACGCCTTCGAAACTAATGAACTCACTTCCGTCGACATTCCCTCCTCGGTCACCACACTTGGCGTCGACGCCTTCGCTTTCAATGACCTCACCTCCGTCACCATTCCATCCTCGATTACCTCGATCGGCACTTTCGCCTTCGACGAGAACCTCTTGACATCAATCACATTTCTAGGTTCGGCCCCGAGTTTTGGCAACGAGGTATTTGACGGCAATCCCGGTGGTCCGGCATATTACAGCCCGAGTACGGGTGGTTGGAACTCGGTGACACCAGATGAATTTGATCCCTTCGTATTGACAGTCGCTCCTACACCTTTGGTTCTCACGTCTACGAGCGGAACCTACGGATCCGCGCTCCCACTCACCTCGAGTGGCGGCTTGGGCACCGGTGCGGTGAGTTATGTCGTGACGGCATCGGGAACTGCGGGCTGTTTGATCATTGCTGGTGAGTTGCACGCCAACTTTCCCGGAACGTGCACCGTCACGGTGACGAAAGCGGCGGACAGCGAATACCCCGCGCAGAGTTCTGCAGCAACGACGGTGACGTTTGCGCCGATCAGCCAGACGAATCTCACGATTACCTCGACTTCGGGAGTCGCGAACGCGCCGCTGACTCTGGTGACGTCTGGCGCCTCCGGGACTGGCGCAATCAGTTATACCGCGGTGAACGGAACCGCGACAGGATGTTCGGTCTCGGGCAGCACCTTGATAGCCACGAGCGCTGGCACGTGCTTGGTAACTGCGAACCAGGCGGGTGACTCGAATTTCAGTGCCGACTCCTCACCTCAAACGACGATTACCTTTGCTCTTGCTACTCCAAGCGTCACTTGGGTTGCGCCCACCTCGATTGTCTACGGCACGACCTTAAGCGCCACGCAACTCGACGCAACGGCCTCAGTCGTGGGTACGTTCAATTACACCCCAACATTCGGCACGGTCCTTACGGTGGGTTCTCACACCTTAAGCGTGACTTTCGTTCCCACCGACTCCGCGGCCTATTCGAGCGCGACCGCGACGGTGTCGATCAGCGTGACTCAAGCGACGCCGGGTGTTCCGGCGATCGTCAACGTCCCCAACTCGGCGTCAGTTGGCGGCGGATTCTCAGCCGCACTTTCTACGGTCCCTTCCGAAAGATCACTCCCGATATCTGGATATGCTTCGGGCGCGGCAACTGATCCGCTAACGAATACGATCTATTTCACGAATGGCGGTGCTCTTTTGGTCCTGGACGGATCGACGAACCGCGTCATCTTTCAGTTGGGGACCGGACCCGATCCAGACACGGTCGCGGTAGATCCAACCACCGATATGGTCTATGTCGTAAACGAACAAGGCGGTTCGATCACGGTCATCAACGGCGCGACGAACACCCCAGTGACGACAATCGACGTGAACGGCGCCAACCCTAATGACGTTGCCGTCGATGTCGCGACCAACACGATATACGTGGCGAATCGCAACGGTGACATCAATGTCATCGACGGCGCCACGAACACGGTCACCGCGAACATCGACACGGATCGAGTCTCTACGGCGTTGACGTCAATCCGACCACCGACACCGTTTACGCAACTTCAGTTTCTTCGGGCGTCGTCTACGTCATAAACGGAGCGACGAACACCGTTACGACCTCGGTCGCCGTTGGAGCGGACCCGTTTGGCGTCATCGTCAATCCGGCGACGAACACCATCTACACCGACAACGGCATCGACAGCGTCTCAGTCATCAACGGCACGACCAATACGGTGACCGCGACCATCCCATTGTCCAGCTCTCCCTATGACTTCCAATTGGCGCTCGATCCCTCAACGAACACGCTCTACGTCCCGACGTTGTCAGGCATCGTAGAGGTCATCGATGGCGCCAGTAATACGGTTACTAGCTCGATCTCGGTGGGTGGCCAGCTTCTTGTCGATACGTTCGATAGCGCCACGAACGAACTTTACGTAGGCAGCACCAGTACCGCCTCGGCGATCAATGTGTCACCACTCGGTGACGGCACGCAGTCGGTGAGTTCCTCGACGCCCTTGGTTTGCACGGCATCGGGATTAAGTGTCTCCTACGTCGGGGCAGGGACGTGCACGCTGACCGCGCAAGTAGCGACAGGGACGAACTACGTTGCATCATCGGGT